>JALSPY010000027.1 GCA_026985705.1 Hydrogenothermaceae bacterium
TACTTCTTAAAAATGGATGTAATCCTTCATTATATCATTTTCTTTTTTCCCTATATATTTCCACATCACATCTCATCTAAACCAGCTTTTTCAAACTCTTTATTTTGAAAATTTTTCTTTCTTACTTCTATTTTTTTATTGATTTTTATCCTTCTGCTATATATTTTTTATTCTATCATTAATCTATTCTTTAACTAAATACCAGGTAGGAAGTTATTAACATAATAAATTAAATTATGATATACTATTAAATTGCTATTTAAATTAAAATTATTTTGGAATTTTGGAGGAAGGAATGGGAAACAAAAGACCACTTATAGAAGATGCTCTAAAAAAAGTCAACAACAGATACGAATTAGTCCATGCAGCTGCAAAATTAGCTAAAAGACTTTATGAAACTGGAGCGGAGAGTTATTTAACAGAAGAGGGAGTTCCTTTAAAAAAAACAGTTATAGCAATAAATGAAATAGCGAAGGGTAGAGCTATAATCTTAAGAAAAAATTAATAATCCCATCTAAATGGATTATATCTCCATTTTAAAAAATGCCTTATATAACTATAAATTAGCTAGATTTATCTTTGCCTTATCCTTAACCTTTGCATATTTCATATTTCAAGAAAGATTAAACTTTTCAGGAAATTTGCATTTTGAAAAAATTTCATTAGTTATACTTATTACTTATTCATTAATCTCATTTATTTCCATTTTTTTTAAAAGCATAAAGTTTTTAGACTTTATTCTAGATATAGTATTCATATCTTCTTTTTTATACTTCTCATTCTTTACAGCTAAATACTTTTACATACTATATGTAGTAGTTTTAGCATTTGCTGGGCTTATTTTAGAACCTTTAGAAACTGCAATGTTAACAGCTCTAGTGATTATTTTATATATCTTTATAAATGTATATTACAGTGGATTTATATCTAGCATATATATAAACATAGTTTTAAATATATTTACCTTTATAACTATTGTACTTGCAAGCGTAAAGACAAAGGGAAAGATAGAGGAACAGGAAAAGTATATAAAAGAGTTAGAGAAAGAAAAAGCTGAAATAGAAGCTTATAAAAAACTATATCGTTTGAGTGCAGAGTTAGCCCATGAGATAAGGAATCCTTTAGCTTCTATAAATGGTGCTGCCCAACTTTTACAAGATGGCTATTTAGACGAAGAGTTAGTTGGAATAATCAGAAGAGAGGCGAAAAGATTAGATGACTTATTAAGTGATTTTATAGCTTTTGCAAGTCCAATAAACCAACATAAGGAAAATATTAATATTAAGGAATTTATAGAAAGTATAGTTGGAACATATAAAAAACCAGAGATTAGTTTTGAATTGGATATACCTGAAAATCTAAATATTTTTATAGATAAAAGAGGTTTTTTTTCAACAATTTCTAATATTATTAAGAATGCCACAGAATGGGCAAAAAGCAAAGTAAAAATTAAGGTCCATAAATTACAAAAAAATATTATTATTGAAATTGAAGATGACGGATATGGAATTGAAGAAGATATAAAGGAGCTAATATTTGAACCATTTTATACAAAAAAATTAGGTGGAACAGGATTAGGATTAGCTATAGCAAAAAGATTTGTTGTTGAGAACAATGGAAATATCTTTGTTGATAAAAGCGATTTAGGTGGTGCTAAATTTGTTATAACTCTCCCGATAGAAAAGTAATATTTTCTCTAGGAGAATAAAAAATGAATATAAAGGCTTTAGTTATTGATGATGAGAAGAATATCTTAGATATTTTAGAAATATTACTATCTGAATATAACATAGAAATGGATAGAGCCTCAACTGTAGAGGAAGGAAATAAATTAATAAAAAAAAATATTTATGATATAGCCTTTTTAGATTTAAGATTACCTGATGGTTCTGGTTTAGAACTTTTAAAAAACTTAAAGAGTAAATATCCTAAAACTGAAGTTGTTATAATTACAGCTTATGCTTCACCTGAAACTGCTGTAGAGGCATTAAAACTTGGAGCTTACGACTATATTACCAAACCATTTGATATAAATGAGATAAGGCTAATTATTCGTAATTTAAAAGAAAAAATAGAGTTAGAGAAGAAATTACAAGAAAAAGAAAATGAGACTTTTGACGAGTTTATAGGAGATACTCCACATATAAGACAAATAAAAGAGATAATAAAAAAGATAGCTCCATATGATATAAATGTTTTAATATTAGGAGAAAGTGGAACAGGAAAGGAAGTTATAGCTAGAACTATTCATAAACTTAGTAGAAGAAAAAACAAACCTTTTATCACTTTTAACTGTGCCGCATTACCAGCTGATTTACTGGAAAGTGAGCTGTTTGGTTATAAGAAAGGAGCATTTACAGGTGCAAATACAGATAAAAAAGGATTAATAGAAGAAGCCAATGGTGGAACTTTATTTTTAGATGAAATAGGAGAAATGCCGATACAACTTCAAGCAAAACTTTTAAGATTTTTAGAAGAGGGTACAATAAGACCTTTAGGTAGCACAAAAGAAATAAAGGTCGATGTTAGAGTTATTTCTGCAACAAATAGAAATTTGGAAGAGGAGATAAAAAAGGGTAATTTTAGGGAAGATTTATACTACAGACTAGCCACTATAGTTATAGAATTACCACCTTTAAGGGAAAGAAAAGAGGATATACCTCTACTGGTTAAACATATATTAAAAGATTTAGAGAAAAAATATAATAAGAAAATAGAAAGAATTTCCCCTGACTTTATGAATTATTTATATTCTTTAGATTATAAAGGAAATATTAGAGAATTAAGAAATATATTGGAAAAGGCTGTAATCTTTTCTGAAAACGGAGAAATTAAATTAAATAATGCTTTTATAAATATCCCATTAAACTCAATATATGTTGATGACCCTTATAAAGAGTTTGTAATAAAAAAATTTCCTGAAAAATTAGATTTAAAGTTTGTTCTAAATAGTATAGAAAAAGCTTTTATAGAAAAGGCAATGGAAAAGGCAAAGGGAAAGAAAATTAAAGCAGCTGAGATTTTAGGTTTAACATTTAGAGAATTCAGATATAGATATGATAAATATTTTAAAGAAAATAAAGAATAATTTTTTCTAAATTGGATAAAGAAATAGAAATTAGGTAGAATTTAATTAACAAAATAAGAAACTCTGAGGTTTGAGATGGAATTTGAGCCAGTTATAGGTTTAGAAGTTCATGTTCAGATGTCAACAAATACAAAATGTTTTTGCTCCTGTAAAGTTGAGTTTGGGGCTGAACCAAATACGAATGTATGTCCAGTTTGTCTTGGAATGCCGGGGAGTTTACCTGTTTTAAATAAAAAAGCTTTAGAGTATGCAATAAAAGCCTCCTTAGCCTTAAACTGCAAAGTAAATGAGTTATCAGTATTTGCAAGAAAAAACTATTTTTATCCTGATTTACCGAAAGGTTATCAAATATCCCAGTATGATAAACCATTGGCTACAGACGGTTATATAGATATAAAGATAGATGGAAAAACTGAAAGAATAAGAATTCATAGACTACATATGGAGGAAGATGCAGGTAAAACTATACATAAAGGTAAATACTCATATGTTGATTTAAATAGAGCAGGTACTCCACTAATGGAAATTGTCTCGGAGCCAGATATTCGTTCAGGTTTAGGGGCTAGACTTTACTTAGAGAAGCTCAGAAATATTATGAGGTATATAGGAGTTTCAAATGCCGATATGGAAAAGGGACAGCTCAGATGTGATGTGAATATATCTTTAAGACCAAAAGGTTCGGATAAACTAGGGACAAAAGTTGAAATAAAAAATATAAACTCATTTAGGTTTGTCCAGAAAGCAATAGAGTATGAGATAGAGAGACAGAAAAGGATATTAAAGAAAGGTGAAAAAATAATACAGGAAACAAGACTATTTGATGAAAAAACAGGTAAAACTTTTAGTATGAGGTCAAAGGAGGAAGCCCATGACTATAGATATTTCCCAGACCCAGACTTAATACCTGTAAGAATAACAAAGGAATATATACAGGAGATAAAAAACTCTCTACCAGAATTACCTGACGAAAAAGCTGAAAGATATATTAAAGAGTATAAACTTACAGAGTATGATGCAGATGTATTAGTTGCAGACAAAGAAAGGGCAAAATATTTTGAAGAGGCAATATCCATCTATTCTAAATCACCTAAATCTATTGCTAATTGGATAATAAACGAACTGTTAGGAAAACTGAATGAGAAAAATATAGCAATATCAGACAGTCCAGTTAAACCATCTCATATTGCAGAACTGGTAGAACTAATAGATAGTGGAGATATATCAACTAAAATAGCCAAAGAAGTATTTGAGGAAGTATTTAAAACTTCCAAATCTCCTAAGGAGATAGTAGAGGAAAAAGGTTTAAAACAGGTATCAGATGAAGGGGAAATAAGAAAGATAATTGAGGAAATTTTAGATAAACATCCTAAAGAGGTGGAAAAGTATAAAGCAGGAAACAAAAAGATAATGGGATTTTTCGTAGGGCAAGTTATGAAGGCTACAAAAGGAAAGGCTAATCCTAAAGTTGTTAACAAGATATTAAATGAAATTTTAGGCTAATTTTATTTTTCTTCTTTTTCTATAATTTCTTCTAAACTATATTTTTTTACAAAAAATTTTGTCTTTTTTTAATAATCTTCTAGACGGCGGTAAACAGAATACAGCTGTTCTAAGTTCAAAATAACTAACCTCTATAAATATAAAATTCTTGATAATATTAATTTTAAACTTTAAATCTTAATTGTTATAATTAAAACTATTTATATGAATTAAAGGGGTCTTATTTTGCAAAATTACCTCTGCTGGATAGACGAAGAAAAACTTAAGGAAATAAAGAATAAATTCCCAGAGATAAACATAGAAAAATTTCCTAATGCTACATTTATAT
>JALSPY010000028.1 GCA_026985705.1 Hydrogenothermaceae bacterium
CAACTTTGTAAAGAAGTTTTATAAAATATACTGTATATATGGTAAAGGTAAACCTGTTTCTAAAGAGGAAATTGTAAAACTTCCTGAAGAAATTAAAAAAGGTGATGAATATTGGAAAGCTGTAATCTATAAAATCAATGCCCTTAACTTTCCAGATTATTACAAAAATATCTATATACAGAAGGCAAAAAGAAAGGAGCTACCTATATTACTCCCTACTTCTAGGATATATAAGGTTTATACATCTACTAACTGTTATATAAAAAGAAGAAATCTTATATTTTTCGTTAAACCTGCAGAAATTAATAAGGAAACTTACGATCAGTATATAAATTTGAACTATATAAAAACTTATGAGGTTATTGAGGCTTATGCAAAAAAATTGGCAGACCAGATAAAAAAGGAGATAGAGAAGCAGATAGAAAAAGATAAAAAAACAGTTGTTTGGGTCTCAAATCGGTATGATTATGTTAGAGATGGATTGGTTTTAAAACATTTCCTTTCCAAACCTAAATTAGAGAGAATTAGTATAGAGTTTACTTTAGAAAATCCCACTAAAGATAAAAAATATTTTGAACTTACAGACTTAATGTTTGAAAAAGATAACTCCCAATATCCTGTTGTGTATTTAGAGGAGAATGATGGCAAAATTAAAGGTGTAAGTATAAAAGGTGGTTGTAAATTTATTGGAAAAAATAAGATAGAAATAGAGCCTTATAAAAAATGTGAAGTTCAGTATGGTGGTAAACTTTGGGCTAAAGGTGTTATTATCCCCGGTGTAGAAGATTTAGACAAAGGAACTTTATATATAAGTGGTTATAAAGTTAATTTAAGAAAAACAACTTTATATGATTTAAAGGCTAGCGGTATCTATTGGAAATAATATAAATTTTCAGTAAGGAGATTTTAAAATGGGAAAATACTTTCTTATCAATGCATTTGGAAAGGATAAGCCGGGTATAGTTGCAGAGGTAAGTAAAATTTTATATGAAAATGGGTTTAATTTAGAAAATTCCACTATGTCAAAACTTGCAGATGAGTTTACAATTATGCTTGTTGTTTACACAGAAAAGGAATTCACTACAGATGAAGTTAAAAAATTATTTTTACCAGTAGAGGATAAATTAAACCTTAATATTTATGTAAAAGAGATAGATTACAAAGAGGAAGATAAGAAGAATACTTTATATAAAGTTATAGTTTATGGAGGAGACAAACCGGGTATAGTTTATAAAGTAGCCAAACTTTTAGCAGAAAATAATATAAATATAGTTGATATGACTACTGAAAAAGCTCAAGATATATATGTGTTAATTACAGATGTTGAAATACCTGACAGTGTAGATTTTGAAGAGTTTAGAGCTAAAATAAAACAGCTTCAGTATGATATAGATGTAGATGTTTCCTGTGAAAAGGTAGAGGTTTTTGAACTATGAAAAAATTAGATATACTGAAATATCCAGACAAAAGATTAAAGATAGTTTCAAAACCTGTAGAAGATTTTGGAAAAGAGTTTAAAGAATTTGTAGATAAACTGGTTTATACTATGTATAACTCACCTGCAGGAGTTGGACTTGCCTCACCACAGGTTAATAAACATATAAGAACAATAGTTGTAGATGTTTCTAACTATAAACATAAGAAAAATAAACTTAATCATGGTTTACTTATTCTTTCCAATCCCAAAATTATTGCATATGACGGAGAAATAATAATTAGAGAAGGATGTTTAAGTGTTCCAGATTATACAGGGAATGTAAAAAGGCATTACTGGATAAAGGTTGAAGCACAGGATATAAATGGAAACACAATAGAGTTTGACACAGAGGGATTTGAAGCTGTAGCTATTCAACACGAGCTAGACCATTTAGATGGAAAACTATTTATAGATAGGGTTGTTTCTCCAAAAGATATTTTTAGAAGAAAAGTATATAAGAAGTAAGGCTGGATAGAACATTATCTATTTATCAATTTCTTGATGTCTTAACATTTTTCCCTCTTTCATATATATAACTTCTTCAGCTAGATTTGTAGCTATATCAGCTACTCTCTCTAAATTTGATGAAACTGTGATAAGTCTAATACCAACTTTTATATTTTTAGGATTTTCTACCATATAAGTGTATAGCTCCCTTATAATCTGTTCATTTAAACTATCAACCTTATCGTCTCTAGCTATTACATCTCTAGCCAACTCTGTATCTAATGTTTCCAAAGCTTTTACAGCATCTTTAACCATTCCTATAGTTATATCTGTCATAACAGGTAAGTCTATATACTCTTTTAACTTTGGTTTATCTATAATTCTTTCAGCCTGCTCTTTTATATTTTCTGCATGGTCTCCAATTCTCTCTAAATCCCTGTTAACAAATAAATCCATTAACAAAATTCTTAAATATTTAGCCTCTGGTTGAAATCTAGCTATAGTTGTTATTATAAAACTTTCATTTTCTACTTCCATTCTGTCAAGCTCATTTTCCATTTTATCAATATCCTTTAAATAACTTTTATCATGCTCAATGATAGCCTTAACAGATTTTTCTATCATTCTATCTGCTAACTCAGCCATATTTATCAATCTATCTCTTATTTCTTCTAGTCTCCTCTTTAAAAGCATTTTTATCCTCCTAAATTAAGAATACTTTGGAAGCTAAAGCTATTTTTACAATTAATGTTATAATTTTAACAAATTCAATTAATTATTACTTTAAGTAAAGAAATAGAGATGTATAAAAGGGATTTAAAAAAAGAGATTGAAAGGGCTAGAGAAACGGTAAAAGAAGCTGATGCTTTATTGATTACTGCAGGGGCAGGAATGGGAGTTGACAGTGGACTTCCTGATTTTAGAGGGACAGAAGGATTTTGGAGAGCTTATCCTATAGCTAAAAAACTAGGTTTAAGATTTGAGGAATTAGCTAATCCGAGATGGTTTGAGGAAAATCCAAAATTAGCTTGGGCTTTTTATGGACATAGATTAAATCTTTATAGAAATACAGAACCACATGAAGGTTTTTATATTTTAAAAAAAGCTGGAGAGCAGAAAAAAGGAAAATATTTCGTTTTTACTTCAAATGTTGACGGACAGTTTCAAAAGGCAGGTTTTGAGGAGAAAAGAGTTGTAGAGATACATGGCTCAATCCATTATTTACAATGCACACTACCATGTGTAGATGATATATGGTCTGCTGATGAAGTTAAGATAGAAATTGATATGGAAAAATTCCTTGCTAAAGAGCCATTACCTAAATGTAGATACTGTGAAAGAATAGCTAGACCAAATATATTAATGTTTGGAGATTTTAATTTTATCCCCTACAGAACAGATTTAGCCTTAAGAAGACTTCATGAGTGGTTAGATTATATAGATGATATGGGATACAAACTGGCAATTATAGAGATTGGGGCTGGAAAGGCAGTGCCAACAGTTAGACACTTTTCAGAAGATACTGCTAGAAAGTATAATGGAACTCTTATAAGAATAAACCCAAGGGATTACGAAGTTCCAACAGAAAAAGATATATCATTAAATTTAAAAGGATTAGAGGGAATAAAGGCTATAATTGATGTTAAATAAGAAAGAGCTTTTAAATAAAACTAAACGGATTGTTATAAAACTTGGCTCGCAAATTATAGCTTCAGATGAAAAGATAGATGAAAATTTTATAGAAAATCTGGCTAAAGAGATAAGAGATTTAAAAGATAGAGGAAAAGAGATAATTCTAGTTTCATCAGGGGCAGTATTATCTGGAATAATAAAGCTAGGATTAAATACAAAACCTAAAACTATAACAGAAAAACAGGCTTTAGCATCTGTTGGTCAAGCTTATCTTATACAGATATACGACAAAATCTTTTCTAAAAAGGACTTAAATATAGGACAAATTCTTTTAACGATAGAAGGTTTACAGGAGAGAAAAAGATATATTCTTGCTAAAAACACTATAATGAAACTTTTAGAAATGGATATTATCCCAATAATTAATGAAAATGACACTGTAGGTGTTGAGGAAATTGTTTTTGGCGATAATGATTTCCTAGCTTCTCATGTATCCGTTTTAACAGATGCAGATTTATTAATAATTCTTTCAACCGCAGGTGGACTGTATACCTCTGACCCTATAGATGAAAACTCCAAGTTGATAACTGAAATAAAGGATATAAAAGAAGCTTTGAAGTATGCTGGCTCTTCAAAATCTAAATACGGAACAGGTGGAATGAGAAGTAAACTTGAAGCTTCGCAACTTGCAACAATTAATGGAATACCTGTTGTGATTGCTCCTAAAAGGGAAAACATAATCAGCTCAATATTAGAAGGTAAGGAAATAGGAACATTTATATATCCTCAAAATAGGAAAGTATCAAAAAAGAAAAACTGGCTCAAAATTTTGTCTGCTCCTAAAGGTAAAGTTATCATTGATAAAGGGGCAGAAAAAGCACTAATGGAAGGTATGAGTTTATTACCTATAGGGATAAAAGATGTAGAAGGTATTTTTAATAGAAAAGATGTTGTAGCTATAGAAAATTTAGATGGAAAGATAATAGGAAAAGGTGTTGTTAATTATAATTATAAAGATTTAAAGAAAATAAAAGGATTAAAGTCGTCTGAAGTGGAAAAACTACTTGGAAAGTTTACTGAAGTTATTCATAGAGATAACCTTGTAATATTTGATTAGTAGGAATTAATTATGAAAAAAGTTATTGTGAAAAGTAGTGTAGTTGATAAGTTAAAAAAACTAAATCCATGGATTTATAAAAATGAGATAAAGAAATTACCAAAAGATTTAAAAATTGGAGATTTAGTTAATATATACTCCCCAAAAGGAGAGTTTTTAGCGATAGGTTATATTAACCCA
>JALSPY010000029.1 GCA_026985705.1 Hydrogenothermaceae bacterium
AAAGTGGAAGCAATGGGAAAATATGGCAGAAAGTTGGTGGAGGAAAAATATTCAACCAAGTAAACGAACTGTATTTAAAAACCATTAAGGAAGTTTTAAATGGAACTTAAAAAGTTTTTAGTTATTTTTCTTTTCTCCGTATCCATTCAAGGTTTCTTACTTTACATATTCAGAAAATGGAAACTTTTCTTGGATGTCCCAAGAGAAGATAGAAAAATTCATAAGGAACCAACACCCCGAAGCGGTGGCTTAGGAATACTAATAACTTTAATAGTTTTTTGCTTTTTATATCCTTTTACACTGTTAGAGAAACTACTAATTTTTAGTGTTCCACTAATAGTATCCTCAATGGGAAGACTTTAAAGGTAGTTCTTATAAAATTCGCTTCTTTTTTATGTTTTTAGCAGGCACTTTAACCGTCTTAGGTATAAATGCGGTAGTCACCTATTTTGGTTTCTTTTCCGTTCCCTATTGGGTGGATGTTATTTTTTCAATATTTGCCTTAATAGGTGCTATTAATACTTATAACATCATCGATGGTTTAAATAGACTGTCTTCCAGACTATCTTTGTTAGATTTTTAACCTATGCATATTTAAGTAATCTTTATGGGTTCGATGATATATTCCGCTTAACGGTCTATTCAATTCCTCCTCTTTTGGGATTTTTAATTTGGAATTAACCCTTTGGGAAAATTTCTCTTGGAGATACCGGAAGCTATTTTTTGGGCTACGCAATGGGAACCGTTTCAATACTACTAGCGGGAAAAGATGGTTCTCCAATATCCCCTTGGAGTGTTCTTCTTATAATGTTCTACCCTATTTGGGAAACTCTATTTTCTATCCTTAGACGTTTAAAGGAAAAAAAAGAATCCTTTTGAACCCGATAAGGAGCATTTTCACTTTCTACTTTTAAGGTTTTTTAATGGAAAGGTTTGGTTAACCCCTTTAGCAATATGGTTCTGGCAATTAATTTTGGATTTTTTAGTTATCGTTTTTCATAAAAATCATTTAATACTAATTTTGTTGCTTATTTTCAATATTAGCTTATATCTTCTTTTCTATAGGTTCCTTAAGAATTACTCAATAAGAGTGGATAATTCCTAGATCTTTAAGCTCCAAACCCGGAATTTTAATCCATATAACCTTTAAAGTATCAAATTTAGCATCGAACCTTTTATAGATTTTGCAATTTTTAGAAATCCTTTTAACGCTTTTTCTAAAAATCTTGTCTTTGAGGTTAATATATAAAAAGATATATCTCTTTTCAGAAAATGATAAACCTTTTCTTCCAAAGAATGTCAATCTAATAGATGAAGATGTTAAGATTAACAAAAGAACTAATGAAAGATTTAGCAAACAGACTGCAATGTCCTGAATGTGGCTCCCATTTTATCGTTAAGGATGGCAAACAGTGAGGTAAGCAAACTTACCTGTATAAAAAGTGCTTTAGTCATTTTACTCCCAATGCTAAACATAAATTCAAATCCCGTCATATGACCCTCTTCAACGAAATCTCTATCTCTTTTTTCTTTTCTCTTTATCATCTATTTGAGTAACTACCCTACCCCTAGGAGTTTTCTTTAATTGAATATTGTGAGATAAAATCAAAAATCTATAGCTTCAGAGAGTTTTTCAAAGTGTTCCTGAACTCCCCTATCCTTTTTATAATTGTTATTAATGAAAATACCTTTAGGAAAAAATCCTTTAAAAAAGGAAAAAGATTATATACAATTATTAGAAACTGTTATCTACTTCTTTTTGTTTTATATAATTGGAGTATTAGAAGTTTTTATTTTTCAAAAAATTTTACCTCCTAAATATTACTATGATGCTAATACTATTAAAAAATTTGTAGCTTTAACTACACAAATAATTCCATTTAATTCATATAACAATATAGCTTTCTTTTATAAAGTTTCAGGTTTTAACCAAAATTCAAATTTATTAAATGCGGGCTTTTATACATTCACAATAGGTTACATATTTACTTTAATTGCTATTAATTTGAGTAAAATTTACATCAATAAAATATTTCTGTTTACTATATTCATGTGGATAACTCTATTGTCTCTATATTTAGGACAATTTTCAAAAGAAGTTTCCGTAGTTGTATTATCTACAATATTGCTATTCTTCGCGAAAAATAAAGAAAAATCCTTTTTATTTGTGGCCTTAGTTTTAATATCCCTATATGCTTATTATTTTAGAATTTATTGGTTTATTATTCTTTATTTAATATTTATATTTTATATTTCAGAGAAATTAAAAGGAGTAGCTAAATATTTATTCATTTTAGGAGCGTTATTTATTCCTTTTATTATAAGTAATTATATTTTGCAATTTCCTCTCACAGGAGCTCGAACTAGTGTTAATTTTGGCAGAATTAATTCACTAGATGCTCAGACTATAATTCTTAATCCTTTACCAAATAATATTTGGTTATTAGATTTTCTTAACAGTTTGATTATTTTTATTTCATTCATAATACCTATAACTATTTTGATGAAGTTAAAGTTCAAGTATATAATTTCAACTTTATTTATTTGGATAAATTTTTATATTTTGTTGAAATCTATTCAATTATTTAAAACTTATAAATTTCTAATTCCCAAACAAACTTTAAGAAGATTGAAATTCTCAATATATTTTATTATTGCATTTACAATGACACAAAGTATTTTTGAACCTGATTATGGATCATTTTTAAAACATCAAGTAGGTATATCTCCTATATATGTTTTTTTATTTAGTTATTACTTCTATCTCAAGAATTTTTTAAAGGGAGGTATATATGAAAATAATACATATAGTAGAATCATTTGGAGGTGGTGTGTTTGAATTTTTACGTATTTTAACTTCGGAAATAGAAGGAGAACATTTTATAATTCATGCTATAAGAAAAGACACTCCCACAAATTATAAAAGTTTATTTAACAAAAATGTTAAATTTATTTTATGGAAATCTGCTGCTAGAGAGATAAATCCTATCAAAGATTTAAAAGCTTTAGTAGAATTAATAAAAATTTTAAAAAGCTTAAACTCTGCTATAGATGTATTACATTTACATTCCTCTAAAGCTGGATTTTTTGGACGATTATCTGCGAAATTTTTGGGATTAAGTAATAAAGTAATTTATACCACTCACGGTATTTCTTTTTTAAGGAAGGATATTTCATCAATTAAGAAAGAACTTTTTATTTTTTTGGAAAAATTAGCTTTTAAATTTGGTGGAAAGGTTATCGCTTGTTCAAAATCAGAAGCAGAATTTATTAGAAAATATGGTATAAGTTCAGATTACATTTATAATGGTATTAAATGTCCTCCATATTTAGAGGAGGATAACTTAAAACCTAATCAAAAAATTAAAATAATTACAGTTGGAAGGATTAGTTACCAAAAAAATCCTTGGCTTTTTCAGAAAATAGCACAATATTTTTTACCCTCAAAAGATTTAGAATTCATTTGGGTTGGTGATGGAGAACTAAGAAATATTTTAAATCTTCCTAATATAAAAATAACTGGATGGGTTTCTCAGGAGGAAGTTTTTAAATTTTTAATGCAAGCAGATATTTATTTATCTACATCGCTTTGGGAAGGATTACCTTTAGCGGTTTTACAAGCAATGTGTGTTGGACTACCGTTAGTTTTAAATAATTGTGTAGGCAATGTAGATTTAGTTAAAGAAAACTATAATGGATTCGTATTTAAAAATTATGATGAAGCTATAGAAAAATTAAATATTCTAATAAGATCTACTAAAAAAAGACTTTCTATGGGAAAGGCATCTATAGATTTAGTTAGAAAAAATTTTACTTTAGATAAAATGATAAATAGATATAAACAACTGTATAAGCAAGTTTCATATAATAAGAGGAAGAATGGGCGCTGAAAATTCTAAAATAAGTTCAGATGTAAAAAATTATAATATCCCTATTTGGAAGGAAATATTAGATAAATTTTTCGCCTTATTTATTATATTTTTAACAATTCCTCTAATGATGGTTATAGGATTAGTGATCAAATTAACAGATAAAGGTCCGATTTTTTTTAAACAAAAGAGAGTAGGTCTTGGTGGAAAACCTTTCTATGTTATAAAATTCCGAACAATGTATCCCGATGCAGAAAAACGCTTGAAGGAATTATTAGAAAAGGATCCAAGTGCAAAAGAAGAATGGGAAAAAACTTGGAAATTAAAAAAAGATCCTAGAATAACTCCTATAGGGAAATTTTTAAGAAAAACTTCTCTTGATGAATTACCACAATTTTTTAATGTTTTAAAAGGGGAAATGAGTGTAGTAGGTCCTAGACCTGTGGTAGAGGAAGAGCTAAAAAAATTTTACAAAGATAAAGCTAAATACTATATTTCCGTAAAGCCTGGTATTACTGGTTATTGGCAAGTTGAGGGTAGAAGTGATATAGAAGATTACAAAAAGCGAGTTGAAATGGATGTTTGGTATGTAAAAAACCAATCTTTTTGGCTTGATTTAAAAATAATCCTTAAAACCATTTGGGTTATGCTAACAGGTAAAGGAGCTTATTAATGCCAATAAAAATCTTCATAACCGGTGGAGCTGGCTACATAGGTAGCCATGTAGTTAAACTTCTAGGTGAAAAGGGGTATCAAATAGAGGTAATAGACAACTTATCTACAGGCCACAAGGAGGCCATTCTATACGGAAAACTCCACCAAGCGGATTTAAGTAATTACAACACTCTAAAAGGTATTCTAAAAACTTTTAAACCTGATGTGGTTATGCA
>JALSPY010000030.1 GCA_026985705.1 Hydrogenothermaceae bacterium
CGTTAAGAAATACCCACCAGAATATACAAACGAGAGAATATCTCTTGAGCTTCAATTTTTCTTTTATTTCCGTTTCTATTATGGACTTTTCTTACAGGTAGGTTTAATATTTCCTTTACGTCTGCGATATAGCTTGTTTTGAAAGCATTCAGAGAAGTAATCTTTTTCAATTTCAATCTTCCAAATATTAGTCCAATATTAAGATTTAATAATGTTTTTTATCTCTTATTTTACTTTCTATCTCTTCATCTGTTAGGCTTTAGAGTTTGAGTTTATAGGTCGTATATATCTCTTCTATGTCCTAATTTTTAATATATATATTTTCTTGTTTTCCCAATCTACATCAAATAAAACCCTATAATCCCCAACTCTTAATCTGTAGTCTGCTAATGGATGCGATCTTAAGGATTTTATGTTTGTTATATTTGGAAAATTTCTTAGTTTTTCTACGGCATTTTTTATTTTGTTTTTCGTTTTTGTATCTAATTTTTTTATATCTTTATAAACACTTTTCGCATATAAAATTTCAAAACTTACTTCCAGATTTCCTCATGAGATAAAACTTTACCTTCTAATATCTCCTGTCTTCTTTCTTCTATTTCTTTTCTGAGTTTTTTATAATTTTTTCTGTTTGTATAGTTCCTTTGCAAATTTTAGTAGTTTTTCTCTGTCTTTTTTGTCTAAATTTTCTAAATAAAACTCCAGCGTGTTTCCATTCATAATTAAATCACCTGACACTTTATTAACGTATATTATAAGAATAGAATTTTAACAATGTATCTAATCTCTTACCTTACTTTCTATCCTGTCTATCTCCTTATTTGTGAAGTTGCAAAATTAGGGTTGATAATTTTACGAAAATCATAATATTGTAAATGATTATATTGGTGTCTAAAATTATCATCTAATTGTGTTTCCCCATGCTTTTTTTCTGATGCTTTCTAATGTAATATCTCTTTCTTTCCATATTCCAAAAATAGATTCGAAATCAGGTTTCCCTCTTTTCTTTTCAGATTTTACTTGGATTTTTTTAACATATGGAATATCTTTCAATAAATCAATTACTATTTTCATTTTACGTCTCTTACGTCTCCAATAAAATCTGTGAATTTATAAAACTAAATATGTATCTGAGAAGAAATTTTACCACAGGTATATACACAGACTTAATTTGAGGTTGTTTTAACCTGTATAGTTTCTTCAATTAACTGGGCGATATTTACACTTGGTATGATTCTATCTTTTGGTGGAAGATATGAACATTTTTGAAAAATTATTCCTCTAACAAAACCATAAACAATAGAAAGTCCATTGTATAGAAGTAATCTTGCCTTTTTTTCTTCATCTAATTCTTCAGTAAATTTAAAAATAGCAAGAATTTCTGCTTTTGCCTTTAGTTTTACATTTCTTGCTCTATCATTAATTCTAATATGGACTAAAAGTCCATCAAATTTTCCATTATCCGTTTCGACAATAACAGGGTCAAAATCTATATCTATCTTAAACCTGTTTTGTCCCTCTAAATTTTCCTCTAAACTAAAATTCTTAATCTGGATATCTTCAAGCTGCAGTTGTGAAAACTTCACTTTCATTTACTTTTTCCCTGTTATTTTTTATTATTTTAAACAAATTCCTATTTGGTGCTGTCTTGTAGTTTAGTTTTTCTCTATCTATTATCTGTATTCCTGCATCTACTTCAAGGGCTGACAAGATTTTTGCTACAGTTTTTAAGGATATGTTTTCTCCACTAAAAATTTTTGTAATGTATGCAGGTGAAACTCCCATTCTTTCCGCAAGCTGTTTTTTGTTAAGCCCTTTTTCAAGCATGAACTGTTTCAGATGGTATGATAAATCTAAAAGCAGACCTTCGTATATAAAATCTACATCGTATTTATCTTTTTCTAACCAATCTTTTAAAATCATCTTTTACCTCCTTTGCAATCTCACAGGCTTTTTCAATATCAGCCCGTTTTTGTTTTGACATATTTTTTTGAACTCTCCAAAAATGGAGAATTAATATGTTTATATCCTCCACATAACAAGCCAATCTATACGGTTTTACCTTCAGTTCAAACAAATTTTCACAGCCTTTAATACTTTCCCACTTTTCAGGCTTATTCGGTATTCTCTCTGCCAATCTTGCAATATTTGATTTAATCTTTTTAACGGCTACTTTATCTTTTAAATTGTCAATGTCTTTAACTACACTTTTCAAAATATATACCCTAAATATTTTATCGTCAGTAATCAGTAAAATTTTAGCCATTTTTAACCTATAAGTTAAATTTATTGTAAATTATTTTTATTGCAATAGCAAGTTAAAATTTTAAATTTTACAAATTATATATGGGATTTGCTTATCTCCTAAAGGATTGTACCCTTCTCGTATGGTCTCAAAAGTTTTATCTAATAAATCTAAATTGGAAATATTCTCAGCACTAAATAGTTTCCATCCTTCTATTTTTCCACTTTCACTAAATCCGCCTATCTGGTAAGCTCTTAACTTATAGTTTCCTTTGTTATCTGTACCAAAGGCATATGGTTCTACAATTCTTTCTAACCCTTTGTAATTAAATGAAATAATTCTCTTCTTTTCAATAGCTTCACATATAATTTCTTTCATTTTAACTCTCCCTTAACTTATTTAAAATTTCTTTTATTACTTGTGGTAGCTTTTCAAAGTTATCTTCCTTAGAAAAATATTCAGCTAACGCTTTTGGCAGTTCTTCTACTTTATCAACCTGATATTTATCGCAAAAATCTTTACTAAATTTTGCTGAATCTGATTTTAATTTCTCAATATCCTCAATAGAGCAATCTTTCTTATTTAATATATCATGTAATATATTGTATAAATCCTCACAGGAAAAGCTATCTTCAAATTCTTTATTTCCTATATAAAAAACATTATTCTCTGGAAGACCTTTTTCTACAAATTTATGAATTTTATTGTATGTTTTGTGACTTGTGTTAGTCCTTACATCATTATCTGCTAAAATATATATATCTTTTAAGGGAAAGTTCATTACAGAAGTAATTAATTCTATTGCTTGAGGGAAATTATTTATGCTGTTTGCACTTAATATTTTTATAAAATCTCCATAAGGTGTATTTCCGTATTTCTTTAAATAAAGAGTTTCAAAGAAATTGACTTCAGAAATCCCTTCAACTATAAGTATTTTTCTTGCAAAGAAAAGTAATATATTTTCAATCCCTAAATCTTCCTTTAAGATTTTATCTATCTCTAAACTATTTTCTGATTTGAAGTGTTCTACCTTAGATAGATTTTCATCAAGCCGAACGAATTTTATCTGAGTTGGTTTCAAAGAGTTTATGATAAAAGGGGAGTGTGTAGTTAGAATTATTTGTTTGTCTATACCATAATTTTTAAATAATTTTAATAAATCCCTCTGAGCTTTAACATGTAAATGTGTATCTGGCTCATCAAAAATAAAAATTTTAATTTCATTTTCATTAATTTTTTCTTTAAATTTTTCTTCCAAAAGAGCCATAGTTATCCTTCTCTTAGTTCCATCTCCTTTTTTTTGAGTATTAATTGCATTTCCATATTCATCTTTTAATAAAACCTTAAAGGATACGTTTAAGGATGGATTTGTATAGTTTTTTTCTACATGTATTTTTAAATTTTTCTGATTTAAATAGTTCTTCAATTTTTCTTCCAAAGGAGATAAATCCTTTTCTCTTTCTCTTAAACTATTTTCAATTTTTCTATCCAATAAGTCTTTTAGTGGTATTTTCTCTTCTTTAATATCTACCGTTTCTTGCCAAATTTTTGTTTTTATGTCAGAAAAAAATAGTTTTTCTATTGTATTTTCAATATCATCTATATTTTTTCCATCCAGATAGTAAACAGAAATAGTAAAACCTCTTTCAATTTTAATTTTATTGTTTTCTTCATTTTCGTTGATTTTGTTTTCTATATTACTTATTATTGTCTCAACTTTTGAATTACCCCGAAATCTTACATTTAAATTTTGGGAAAGTCTCTTTAATCTTTCTATAAAATTTATATAATCGTCATTTTCAAGTTGATTAATTTGCTTGTCTATTATTTCCTTTTCTTCGAAAAACTCTTTTATTTCTCTTATCTCTCTATCTAAATATTCTTTTTCATAATATGTAGACACTGAAGGGTTATTAGGTTTTTCTTTTTGATAAATTTTTTCTATTTCAACACCATTAGATAGCTCAAGTTTAATAACTATTTCTTCTTCTGTGTAGTCACCATTCTTATAAAAATCATCTGGGTCAATTTTATAAAGAGTCTCACTATCAGAAAAAGCCCTTATGCAGTCTAAAATAGATGTTTTTCCTGCATCATTTTCTCCAACAATACAGGTTATATCTTCATTAAATTCTATTTCTAAATCCTTTAAGCTACGAAAATTTTTCACTGAAAGTTTTTTTATTTTCATCCCCCTAACCTCCAGGTGAGTTTTTATTTTAATCCTTGAAGTTAATGTCTCTTTTTAACTTTTTTTAACTAAAATTTTACCTTAAATATAATTGGATTTTATATCTAAAATGTTGATTATTAAGTTGCAGGTTGGAATTTTAGTATATACTTGTATATATATCTTTTCATGGGGTTGATGTTATGATTACAATTAACAAATGGGGTAATTCTCAAGGAATAAGAATACCTAAGAGCTATCTGAAAAAATTAGGCTTAGAAGTAGGAGATGAAGTTGAAATAAGAGTTGA
>JALSPY010000031.1 GCA_026985705.1 Hydrogenothermaceae bacterium
AAATACTGGATTGAAAAGTCTTATAGAACATTTGTTTTTGAGGTTTTGATGTGAGCAAAGATTTTCTAACATTTTTAGGAACTGCCGGTGGAAGGGTAGCAGTTTTTAGACAGTTAAGATATTCAGGTGGTATGTGGTTAAATTTAGATGGTATTAATATACTGATAGACCCGGGACCGGGAAGTCTAATAAGAATTTACGAATTTGGATTTGATCCTGAAGATATAAATATAATTGTTGTGTCCCATAGACATTTAGACCATTCGGCGGATTTAAACACAGTTATAGAAGCATCTTCAAAAAGCACAACTAAACCTATAGATATGTTAGTTGCTCCTAACGATGTAGTTTTTGGAGATGACCCAATACTGTTAAAATATTTACATAAAGGAGTAAAAAATTTTTGTATAGTTGATGAGAATAAAGAGTTTTCCTTCAAAGATATTAAAATTAGAGGAATTATTAAACATATACATTCGTATGCAGAAACCTTTGGATTAGAAATATCCAGTAAAAATAAAAAAGTGGTTTATGTTCCCTGTGGAAAATTTTATGAAGAAATGCTTTATTCTTATCCCAAAGGAGCTGATTTAGAGATATTTAATACAACCTTTCCAAAAACTTCTTACCATTATTATCATTTATCAGCTGAAGATGTAAAAAAATTGATTAATGAGCATAAACCTAAAAAAGCAGTGATAACCCATTTTAGTCCATATATTTTGAGGGAAAATCCTGAAAAAATAGCAGAGGAGATATACAGGGAGACATCAATTCCAACAGTAGCGGCAAAGGATGGAATGAGATTAGAGTTTTAAACCTTTTGTAATTGATTGAAATTTTGAAACAAGTTAATTTATTTTTAAAACCTAAAGTAGAGAGGAAAATAAAATGCAGTTCAAAGAGACTGACTTGCCGGGAATTGGAAAAAAATTTTCCATTATCACATCTGAAGGTTATAAAGTTGCAATCATTATCCACATTACAGGAAAAAGAGAGTTATTCGTATTTGAACCGGATGATTATGATGACGCTATATGTGATGTAGCCTTAAATGAAGAAGAAGCAAATCAGTTAGCTTCAGTTTTAATGGGAGCCTTTTATAAACCAGAACAGGAAAATATAAAAGAAGTTTTAATTGAAAATTTGGCTATAGAATGGTTAAAAATTCCGGAGAATTCTAGTTTAGTTGGAAAAAGTATAAAAGAGGAAAATATAAGAAGAAAAACAGGAATAACTATAATTGCTATAATAAAACAGAACAGGGAAACTATAATTAATCCTTCTCCAGATGTTAGATTAGAAGCTGGAGATACGATTGTTGTCGTTGGTTCAAGAGAGCAGGTAGAAAAATTTGTTAAAATATACAATCTTAAATATTAGGAAGAAGGAAAATGGATATAAAAAAGTTATTAATAGAAAGTATAGATGTAAAAACAAAAATTCTTAACGATGAAAATCTAATAAATCGTATTCAAGAGACAGCTAATTTAATAATTAATACATACTTAAATGATGGAAAAGTTTTACTATGTGGTAATGGAGGAAGTGCGGCAGATGCTCAACATATAGCTGCTGAGCTTTCAGGAAGATTTAAATTAGATAGAAAACCACTTTTCGCTGAAGCTCTACATGTTAACAGCTCTTTTTTAACTGCAGTATCCAACGATTACTCCTTTGATGTTGTTTACTCTAGGCTTTTAGAAGCATTTGGTAGAAAGGGAGATGTCCTAATTGCCATATCTACAAGTGGGAACTCAAAAAATGTGGTTAATGCTGTTAATAAAGCTAAAGAGTTAGGAGTATATACAGTTGGATTTACTGGAAAGTCTGGAGGAAAACTGAAAGATTTAGTAGATATACTTATAAATGTTCCAAGTGATAACACTCCAAGAATTCAGGAGGCACATATAACTATCGGTCATATAATATGTGAAATTGTAGAGTTAAAATTATCTAAATTAAGAAAAATTTAGGATAATTTATGAAAAAGTTTTTTCTTTTTCTTTTACCCTTAGTCTTTTTTATTGAAAGTTGTTCGCAAAAGAAAGAGGAAGTAAAAATTATTTCAAAATCTGAATGTGATAAATTAGCGTTTAAAATAAAAAACATAAAACTAGATGATAATAAGTATAAGATTTCAGGGATAATAAAGGGTAAAGGTTTATTATATGCCATATTCAGAGGTTATATAAACTCAAACTCTAAAATATCCTTTTATACACCATTTGGGAAAAAGTTATATTCAGTGGAAAGTGTAGGAGATAAAACTTTCTGTATAAAATCAGAAAAAGAGTTCATATGTATAGATAAAAGGAGATTTTATGAACACTTCTTTAAAGTAAGTATTCCATTTAAATTAAAAGAGATAATAACAGGTAAATTTGATATAAGTAATATAGAAAATTATAAGTGTGAGGGAGATTTAGTCCTTTTTAAAGACAATAATATAGAATTTGTATATGATAAGAATGGTAATATAAAATCTGTAATTTTCAACAAATTTAAGATTTTATACTTTTGGAAAAAAGATAACTATCCAAACTTAATAAAATTTTATAAAAACGGAAAGTATAAACTAAAATTAAAAATTAAAACTATTAAAAAGGTTAAATAGTATGAAATTTATAAAAATTTGTGGAATAACTGATACAGAACAGGCTAAAAAAATATCCAACTTACCTATAACACATATTGGAGTTATACATTTTGAAAAAAGTCCTAGACATTTAGAAATAGAAGATATAAAAAAAATAAAGTCAAATATAAGTAATAATGTTAAACTGGTGGCTGTTGTCGTTAATCCTATGGAAAAAACTGTTAATGAGCTATTAGAGATTGTTGATATAATACAGTTTCACGGAGATGAGAGTATAAACTTTGTAAAAAAGTTTCCAAAAAAGAGAGTTATAAAGGCTTTTAGGGTGAAATCAACTGAAGATATAGATAAAATGAAACCTTTCTGGGAAGAGGATTACTTAGTTCTAATAGATGCCTATTCAGAAAATGCTTATGGAGGAACAGGTAAACAGATAAATAGGGAGTTAGCCAAATATATAGTTTCTCTATATCCTAAAACTGTTTTATCTGGAGGATTATCGGAGAAAAATGTAAAAGAATTAGTAGAGTATATAAAACCTTATGGAGTTGATGCATCTTCCAAACTTGAGATTAAAGCTGGAATTAAAGATTTAAATAAAGTTAAAAATTTTGTAGAAAAAATAAAGGAAGCAACATAAAAATAAAAATTTAGTTATTTATTCCTATAAAAAATTCAACAATTCCTTTAAATAAATTTTTCTCATTAATTTCAATTCTTCCATTATTTATATAAATTTTTTTTAAATTTATCATAGATAAACTGAATAAAATATTTGGTTCATCTATTTCTATGCAAATTTTTTCATCTTCAATACTAACATTATACTTTTTATCCTCAAACTGAAGAAATGAACCATTTTCAGAAAGAAATAACTTAGATTGATATTTTTCATCTTTATAAACTATCTCAAAGAAAAACTCTAAAAAATCATTGACACATAAACCTTTTAAAGAAAATACTGAAGATAAAAAAACAAAATCTGTTTCATCCCATATCTGTAGTCCTTTATCATTACAAAAAATCATCACAGATAATGAATTTCCTATCTTATTGAAAACTAAATTATCTACTCTAAACATAAAACTATTATTTCCCATAGATTATTATTTTATCTAGATTAAAATTATATAATTTTTTCAGATTTACTTCTAATAAAGGAGAATTATCATGGTCTATTATATAGATTTAAAAAAGAAGAAAAGGAAGCAAAAGAAAGATTTAAGAAAAAGTTATAGAATAAGATTTTTAGACACAAATAAGTTTGATGATATAAATGATGTTCCCTTAATTTTAAATGAAAAAAGCTATATAGTCATTGAAACTGAGAAGGGAGAGGAGCTTGTAAAGGTTTTAGGAGAAATTCCCTATGACCCAAACAACAGTACAAATCATAAATTCTTAAGAAAGGCTTCTAAGAAAGATTTTCAAATATTTAAGCAAAATGAAAAGGAAGCTGAAAAGTCATTAAAACTTTGTAAAAATCTAGCGGAAAAATATGGGCTTAAAATGAACTTATTGAAGGCATATATACCATTAAATCGTTCTAAAATACTTTTTTACTATGTTTCCGAAGGTAGGGTTGATTTTAGAGAGCTGGTAAAAGAATTAGCAAAAAGATTAAAAATTAGAATAGAGATGAGACAGGTAGGGGTGAGGGATGGTGTCCAGATATTAGGTGCAGTTGGGGTATGTGGTAATATCTGTTGTTGTAATAGTTTTATGGACAAATTTGAAACTGTTAGTGTTGAAATAATAGAGGAGCAAAATTTACCACCTATTCCATCTAAATTTACAGGTGTATGTGGAAGATTAATGTGTTGTTTATCCTTTGAACAGGAAATATACTCTATAAAAGGAGAACTTCCACCTATAAATAGTTTAATTGAAATAGATGGAAAGAGATATACAGTAAGAAATCAAGATTTTATTAGAGAGTTAGTAGAATTGGCTGATGATGAGGGAAATCTTATATATATTTCTTTTGATGAAATAAAAGAAAAGGAGATTAGTATAGTTAAAGAGAGTAAAAACTGTGAAAATTGTAAATGTCCCAAAAATGAGTTAGATAACTTCCTAAAACAGAATTATGAAAACACAAACTTTCCAGAGGATTAAAGGAATGGAAGATATAAAAAAAAATCCGTTGGAAATAGGAAAAAGGGTTTTAAAGGAAGAAGAGAAGGCTATAAACTCTGTTTTAAATGCTTTAGATAGCTCATTTGTGAAAGCTGTAGAGCTTATATTAAATACAAAAGGTAAACTAATAATCACAGGTATGGGAAAATCTGGATTAATAGGTAAAAAATTGTCTGCTACATTTTCTTCTACAGGTACACCTTCATTTTTTTTACATCCCGCAGAGGCTATACATGGAGATTTAGGAGTTATATCTAAGGATGATACTATTTTAGCTATATCAAACAGTGGGGAAACTCCAGAGATTTTAGCAATAATTCCAACTGTAAAGAGATGGGGAAATAAAATAATTGCTATCACAAATAATCCAAGTTCAACACTTGCAAAGTATAGTGATATACATCTCTATCTAAATGTAGAAAAGGAGGCTTGTCCTTTAAATTTAGCTCCCACTTCAACCTCAACAGCAACTTTAGCTCTAGGGGATGCTTTAGCTGTTGCAGTTTTTGAGATGAAAGGATTTACAGCTGAAGATTTTGCTAAGTACCATCCGGGTGGAAGTTTAGGAAAAAAACTGATGAAGGTAAAGGAGATTATGCATACAGGAGAAGAGCTCCCTTTAGTATCTCCATCAACACCTTTAAAGGAAGCTGTCATAACTATTTCAGAAAAGGGTTTTGGAGCAACCTTTGTTGTAGATAAAGATAAGAATTTAATTGGGATAATCACAGATGGGGATTTAAGAAGATTTATAAATAAAGGTGGTAGTATAGACAACAGTTTAGCTAAGGATGTTATGACACTATCTCCAAAATATATTACTGATAATAAACTAGTCTTAGAAGCTTTAGAGATAATGGAAAGATTTAATATAACCGTCTTACCAGTTGTTAAAGATGGTAAACCTATAGGATTAGTTCATCTTCATGACATACTAAAAAGTGGAGTTGTTTAAAAAAAATATTATTATTTCCCTTTCAATTCTGGAAGTAAGTAGTATATTTATAGTAGGGGTAGTTTATATTAGGGGGGAAGTCAAAATGATTAATTTTAAATCTTACAGTAAGACTATATTAATTATACTAATCACTATTTTAATATTTTCAATGGTTAGTGCTTCACCTTTAGATGATTATACTGAAGATAATAATAAAAGCAAAGATAATATAGCCCTTTATACTCCCATAAATCCAAAGGAAAATTTTAACGATAACACTTTGTTTGTAATACATATAGACATTGGAAATAATGAAAGATTGGACAGTTATCAGTATGAAGATAACACTGTTTTAAGAGGTTTAGAAAGAGGTATTAACAGTTATGTAAATATACTAAATAACATTAGAAATAGAAAAACTCCTTTCTTCAAAAGACATTAAAAACTATCATGTAATGGACAGGAAGCATTCTCATTATATATTTTATTTATAAAACTATTATGTCTTTTCTCTTCTCCTATTGTGGATATATCAAAGTGCCCAGGTAATACAGTTGTATCATCAGGCAGTTTAGATAGTAATCTTTTTATACTTAATTTTAACTGTTCCTCGTTTCCAAATATTAAATCTGTTCTGCCAGCACTTCCTCTAAACAGTGTATCTCCAGTTAAAACTATATTTATATCTGGCTCATATATACATACACTTCCCGGAGAATGCCCCGGTGTATGAATTATTTCAAATTCAAATTTCCCCATTCTTATTTTATCACCATCTTTTATAAACTTGTCTGGCATAGGACAAGGATAAGCCTTTATTCTCTTTGCAAAACGAGAAAAAGGATTTTCCGTTAAGAAAAATAAATCCCCCTCGTGAAGTAAAAATTCAGCATCGGGAAATTTTTCTTTAAAAAAACCAACATAACCAATATGGTCAAGATGGGCATGGGTTGCAATTATGTATTTCAAATTGAAATCACCAAATTTTTTTATTTCTTTTAGAATTAACTCTCCCTCTGCTCCCGGATCAAATAGGGCAACATCTTTCGTAGATAAATCTTTGATAATCACACAGTTTGTTTTAAACAAACTAACTGGTATTATATCTATAAATAAATCTTCACCAATATTCAAATGCCTTTTTGATTTGCCTTTTCCAAACATTTATTGATGTCTCCATTATTCCACCAAAATGAATTTTTATTAAAACATTAACTAAATATAATATGTTTACTACTTTAGTAAATCCCTAAAAAAATCAAGTTTTACACTTTGTATTAATTCTAACATATCTCTATTATAAACTTTTTCATATTTTAATGAGCTAACTTCTCCATGCCCCGGAATTATTTGGGTTTCATCAGGTAATAATAATAGCTTCTGTAAGCTTAAAGCTAAATCCTTTTCACTTCCACCGGGTAAATCTGTTCTACCAATACTACCTTTAAATATAGTGTCTCCTGTTATTAATATTTGATAATCATTATCATAAAAACATACACTTCCCGGAGAATGTCCCGGTGTTTCTATCACATAAAAGTTAAACCTACCAAACTTTATTGTAGAACCTTCTTTTAATGTTATATCTGGTTCTGGACAGTTTTCAGCTTTTAATAGCCTTTTAAAATTTGGAAACAGTTCATTGTCAAGTAAGAATTTATCCTTTTCATTCATATAGAAGGGTGTGTCAGGAAACTTTCTTTTTAGAAAACCTACCTGTCCAATATGGTCAATATGCCCATGGGTTGCTAATATACCTTTTAAATCATACCCTTTAATTTCTTCTTCTATTTTTTCTCCTTCAGCCCCCGGGTCAATCACTAAAACTTCTTTACTTTCCTCATTAAAAATTAAAATACAATTCTCAAAGATTGGACCTGTGGTTATGATTTTTACAATCATTTTTATATCCTTTTAGGTTTCTCTTAAGTAATTTTTATCAACTAAATTAGTTGTATAACTTCCATTTAAAAACTCTTCATCTTCCAAAATTTTCAAATGAAAATCTCTTAATGTTTTAACACCTTCTACAATAAATTCTTTCAAAGCTCTTTTTCCTCTTATGATAGCTTCCTCTCTATTTTCTCCGTAAACTATAAGCTTTGCTAGCAATGAATCGTAGTATGGAGGAATTTCATAACCACAGTATATATGCGTATCTACTCTAACACCAAAACCTCCCGGTATATAAACTCTTTTTATTTTTCCAATATTCGGAACAAAATTTTCTGGGTCTTCTGCATTTATTCTAAACTCTATAGCGTGGAATTTCTGTTTTATATCTTCCTGTTTTATTGTTAAAGGCTGTCCATCTGCTATCCTTAACTGCCAAGAAACTATATCAATTCCTGTTATAATCTCTGTTATAGGATGTTCAACTTGTATTCTTCCATTCATCTCTATAAAGTAGAAATTTTTATTTTCATCAACTATAAATTCTACGGTCCCAGCTCCTACAAAATCTACTTCCTTAGCAAATCTTACAGCAGCTTTTCCCATTTCTTCCCTAATATCATCTGTAAGGAATGGAGAAGGAGCTTCCTCTATTATCTTCTGGTGTCTTCTCTGTATAGAACATTCTCTCTCCCCAAGATGGATAATATTTCCATACTTATCGGCTAGTATCTGTATCTCTATATGTTTTGGATTTTTTATATACTTTTCTAAATAAACTGTTGGGTCTCCAAAATTGCCTTCTGCTTCCCTTTCAGCTATAGGTAAAAGTTTTATTAACTCTCTTTCATTATTTACTATTCTCATCCCTCTACCGCCACCACCTGCAGAAGCCTTAATTAGAAGTGGATAACCTATTTTTCTTGCATTTTGTATAGCATCATCTAAGTCTTTAACAGGTGGACTTCCCGGTATTACCGGGACATTAGCCCTTATAGCAGCCTCTCTAGCTTTTGCCTTATCACCAACAATCTCCAAAGTTTTAGAGGAAGGTCCTACAAATGTAATATTACTTCTTTCACATAAAGCTGCAAAAGTTGGATTTTCGGCTAAAAAACCATAACCGGGATAAACTGCATCAGCTAAAGAAACTTCCACTGCTGACAGTATAGAGGGAATATTTAAATAACTTTCCTTTGGATTTGCACCACCTACACATATTGAAAAATCAGCAAGGTCTTTATGGATACTATTTTTATCTCCCTCTGAATATATGGCTATACTTTCTCCACCTAATTCTCTTATGGCTCTTATAGCCCTTACTGCTATTTCTCCCCTGTTGGCAACTAAAATCCTCTTTATATTTCTCAGCTGTGGATTTCTTTTTTCCAAATTTAACCCCTTAAAGTTGAAAATTTTGGGAAATCGGAAATATATTATAAAGTTTAAAATTATCTTTTAAAAGATAAAATATTAAAGAAAAAATTAGATTAAAATAGAGATTAAATTTAATCGAAAAAGGTAAAAAATGACTGTAAGAATTCCTAAAAAAGATAATCAAAATGAAAAAACTACCGTTCTAATAGGCATAGAAAAAGAAATAAAAAATAAAGATAATGAGGAAGAAAATTTAGACCCAAAGGTTTTAAAGGAAAAGCAAGAATTAAAAAATTTAAAGGAAAAACTAACTTATTATATAATTGGTTTATTTATATATAAATTCTTCTCTATATCTATATATTTATCCTTAGCTTTAAAAACTTTTTTAATTTCTGATGTTGATATTCTTAATAAATTTAAGAAAATAAAATTTTTAACAAATTTAAATGTTCTTAATTTTTTTCTCATTGAGATAGTTATTATTTTTATAATTCATTTTATAAATTTACTTATTCTTCATAATTTTTTTCAAAGAGCTATAGAAAATAAATCTAAAATTCAAAAGTTTGGAGAAAACTCTATAGTAAAAAGATTTACAGAATTTTTAGAGAGAAATGATACTTTCAAGTTTTTTGTTTATCTTCTAAATGTTTTTTTACCACTTCTGATTATGGTATATATATTCTTTAAATCTGGGAAATTCCACAATATAACATTCTACTTTATAAACTCTTTTATGATAGCTATAACTACACTTGCTATAGTTATATTTCTTTACAGAAATATGGAAACTTTTGATTTTGGTAGAAAGTTAGATATTTTAATATGGGCATTTTTATATATAGTTTTCTCTATTTTTATTTTACATGCATATTTTATATACTTTTCTTTAAAATTTGATATAACAAATGAAATAACATATATTATATTTATAGTTTTATTTGTTATTTTAATTCTTCTCTTAATTTTTATGAAATTAATACTAAAAAAGTATCCTTCAATCCTAAATTTAGGAGCAATTTTTCTACCTACTATAGTTCTTTTTTTCTCTATACTGGTAAGTGTTATAAATGTAATTTTTGTAATTTTTGATAACAAACCTCAAGATATTAGAGTTTTAAGTTATTTAATTCCTAAAATAGAGATTTATGGAGATGAGTTTAATAAAATTTATTCTGAAAACAGTATAGATATATATATAAGAAATGTAGGAAGCAATATGTATATATCTTTTAAAGATTTAGATGAAAATGATAAATTAAACTTTTCTCTAAAAAACTTAACTAAATATATCTTTCCAAAAGGTAATATAAATTATAGTGAGGATAAAAAAACTTTAGATACTTTAAATAAAATAGCCACTCTGTTATTTTTCAAAGAAGAAAACTTAAAATTTGATAAATTAGTTAATATATATGCCGAGTTATCAACATTTTATAAGTCAAAGTTAGACTTTAGCCATTTAGAGTATTCTATATTTAACTATTCCACTTTTATAGATAATTCAATCAAAAATGCTGTTTTAAAGGGTATAGATTTAAGATACTCAATAATAAAAGATGTTGATTTTTCAAACAGTGATTTGTCAGGAGCTGATTTTTCTTTTTCAATTTTAGTTAATCCCAAATTTATTAATACTAATCTAAAATCTGCAAATTTTTCATATGCAGTTTTGATAAATCCAATCTTTATAGATGATGATAAAGGTAAAGCTTACATAGAGGAAAGTAATTGGGAAAATGCTATTATTATTTTCCCTAAAATCTGTAAAAAATTTAAGAGTAAAAGTAATAAAAACTTAGATGGGAAAAATAATGAAAACTCTGAGATTGTATGCTTAGACTTTAAGCAAACTAGGAACATAGAAAGTGCATTAGTAATTCTTAATTCTAAAAATATTGATAAAAAATATCTTGTTCGTTTTAGCTACCTAAATAGTCTATCTGACTGGTATAAAAAATTAAAAAGAATATTAAAAAAGAATGAAAAAAATGAAAAATATAAGTTGACTGCCATTTATTTCTTGTATGTGTTAAATCTATTAAAAGATAATACACAAACAAAGATATTATTAGATACTCCTTATCCTAGAAATATATACTATTCAAGTGAAATAATTCTCAAGGATTTTCAAACACTTCTTATGAAGAAAAATATAATAAGAAGAGAATTAGAAAAAAAAATATTTCCATCAATTTTTAATATAGACTTGAAAAATTTTTCTTTAAACGAAAAACAGAAAAGGGGAATAATAGTCCTTTTGACTGTAATTATAATGTCTGTTGCAATTTGTTCTTTCTGTAGAAAAGCTAAATTTTAAGATTAAAAGCCCCCGAAAGTGTGGGGGCAAACTGATTTTTATATATCGTAGTATAACTCAAACTCTTTAGGGTGAGGAACCAATCTTATTGCGTCAACTTCTTCCTGTTTAGTTTCAATCCACATGTTGATAAAGTCTTCATCCATTACACCACCTTTGAGTAGGAAGTCCATATCTTCTTTTAATGCATCAATAGCTTCCTGTAAAGATGCAGGCATAGAAGGAACATTTGCTAACTCCTCTGGTGGCAAAGAGTAAATATCTTTGTCTAATGGCTCTCCCGGATGAATTTTGTTTTCAATTCCATCTATAGCTGCCATTAATAAAGCTACAAATGCTAAATATGGGTTAGATGATGCATCTGGAAATCTACACTCTATTCTTTTAGCCTTTGGAGATTGGGAGCCCATAGGTATTCTTATAGCCGCTGACCTGTTTCTTGCAGAGTAAGCTAATTTTACAGGAGCTTCAAATCCGGGAACTAATCTATGGTAAGAGTTAGTAGTTGGGTTTGTAAATGCCGCTATAGCTTTTCCATGCTTTATAATACCACCTATAGCATATAAAGCTATCTCAGATAAACCTGCGTATTGGTCTCCTGCAAACTGGTTTTCTCCATCTTTCCATATTGAGAAGTGAGTGTGCATTCCTGAACCGTTATCACCTGCTATAGGTTTAGGTAAGAATGTTACAAATTTTCCGTGTCTATATCCAACATTTTTTAATACATACTTGTATTTTAAAACATTATCACCTGTAGTAATTAAATCAGAAAATCTAAAGTTTATTTCTCCCTGTCCAGCTGTTCCAACTTCATGGTGTTCCCTTTCAACAGTTATTCCAACTTCTTCAAGTGTTTTTACCATTTCCATTCTGATAGATGCCATTTTATCTAATGGAGGTGTAGGAAAGTATCCTCTTTTGTAAGGAGTTTTGTATCCTAGGTTAGGCATTTCTTCTCTACCAGTGTTCCACCAACCTTCTACACTGTCAATCTCATAGTAAGCTATGTTTGGACCATTCATAAATTTAACATCGTCAAATATAAAGAATTCTGCTTCTGGTCCAAAGTAAGCTATATCTCCAATTCCTGTTGATTTTAAGAATTCAATAGCCTTTTTAGCAATCTGTCTAGGGTCTCTGTTGTAAGGTTCTTTGGTTATAGGGTCAACAACATCACAAACTAAAGATATTGTAGGTTCTTCTATAAATGGGTCTATAAATGCAGATTTAGGGTCAGGGATTAATAGCATATCAGACTCATTTATTCCCTTCCAACCTCTTATTGATGAGCCGTCAAATGGAACTCCATCTTCAAAAGTTTCTTTTGAGAATTCATGAGCTGGAACTGTTAAATGTTGCCACTGTCCGAATGGGTCAGAAAATTTTAAATCAACAAAGGCTATTCCTTTCTCAGAAATAACTCTCATTACATCGTCAGGTGTTTGACATTGTATCATTGCCATCTGCAAAACCTCCTTTTAGATATATTTAAAATAACAAAATTGTAATCTTATATAGCTTCTATACCTCTTTCACCTGTTCTTATTCTTACTGCATCATCAACCGGAATAATAAATATTTTACCATCTCCAATTCTTCCAGTTCTTGCCGCATTTACTATAGCATCTATAGCTTTTTCTACCATACTATCATCAACAACTATCTCTATTTTAACCTTAGGTAAGAAATCAATTACATATTCAGCCCCTCTGTAAAGTTCTGTATGACCTTTTTGTCTTCCAAAACCTTTTGCTTCCCAAACTGTCATTCCATAAATTCCTATATTTGCTAAAGCATCTTTCACTTCATCTAGTTTGAATGGTTTTATTATAGCTTCTATTTTTTTCATATATTCTTCCTCCTCTTGTAAAAAAAGAAAGATATTATTTTCTATTTCCTAAAATATTTATTTATTTTAACAAAATTTATTTTTCTTTTAAATAAAGTTATCTTTTATTAGAAATTAATGGATTTTCATTTAACATTTAATAGATTTTGTTATATAATAAGTATTCTAGGTTCATAATAAATTTCAAATTTGTTATAATTTACAAAAATGTTATTACAAAATTGTAAGGATAACTAATAACTTTTCTAATAATTCATTTAAAATTCATTTAAAATTACCTAAATTTTAGTTTTTTCTTTATAAATGGATAGATAAATATTAAAGTGATTACTGTTATAACTAAGATTATAAATATGAAATAGTATTCCTTTACCTTTCCAAACATTATCTCTGCAGTATGGCCAAAGAAATATCCTAAGGCAAGATATAAGATTGCCCATACCAGTAAAGAGATAAGATTGAATACTGTAAATCTAACTATCCCTATTCCAGAAGCTCCCATTAGCATTATAGGAGCCATTCTCATACCGTATAAAAATCTAATAATAAAGATTGAATATACCCCATATTTGTTTAATAATTCTTTTGCCTTTTGAAAACTCTTTTGTGTGTATTTGTTTTCTTCTAGAAATTTCCTCCCTTTCCATTTACCTATAAAAAAATATAAGATTTCGTGAATAAATGCTCCAAGAATTGCAAAAACTAAAGACAATACGGGATTTAATAGTTTCAATTTTATAAAAATTCCAACAACTATTAAAAAAATTTCACCCTCTAAAAATGTTCCTATAAAAACAGCTATATATCCGTAATTTTGAAAAAATAGCTCTACATTCTCTATCAGCCTGAAATCCCCCTTTTAAAGATTTTCAAAGTCTATCTTTTTTTCGTAAAGGGCTTTTCCTACAACCACCCCATAAATACCATAATCCTTTAACTGATATAGAGCTTTTATATCCTCCAGTGAGCTTACTCCCCCAGAAGCTATAACTGGCTTTTCTAAATTTTCAGCAAGTTTTTTTGTTGTTTCAATATTTACCCCTGTTAAAGCACCATCTCTGTTTATATCTGTATATAGATATCCCCATATGTTATACTTTTGATATTTTTTTGCAAACTCTAAAGGAGTGTATTCTGTTTTTTCAACCCAACCTTTTATAGCAACTTTCCCATCTTTGGCATCTATTCCTAAAACAACTTTGTTTGGAAATTTCTCAACTATTTTCATAAACTCTCTTTCATTCTGATATGCTAAACTTCCTATAACAACTCTATCAACACCTAACTTAAACATCGTTTCAACTGCTTCAAAATTTCTTAAACCACCTCCAAACTCAACAGGAATAGAAATACTATTTACTATCTTCTCTACAATTTTATAGTTTTTAGGTTTTCCTTCAAAAGCTCCATCTAAATCAACAATGTGTAAATATTTGGCTCCCTTTTTTTCCCATGATTTTGCTGTTAGCACTGGGTCTTCACTGTAAACCTTGGCTGAATTTTTTTCCCCTTTGTAAAGTCTAACTGCCTTTCCATCCTGTAAATCTATAGCCGGTATTATAAAATCCTTAATTCCCATCTATTTCCCCATCTGTAAATTTTTCTAAAATATATTTTACTTCTTCTGTGTAGATTTTATTTTTTCTATTCTCATAGATAATTAATGGTTTATCAATAATAAGCCCTTCTTTTGCAGATTTAACAAATTCAGCTAAAAAATGGGTTGAATTGGAGTTTATATCCGCATAAACAAATCTAACTTTTTTTAGTTCTAATTTATTCTCTGTTGCAATCTTTAAACATTCTGTAAATCTAAATGATGGATAAACAAGAAAAAATTTTCCTCTGTCCTTCAGTATATATTTCACTACTTTAAAAATTTCCTTTAAATTTATTTTTACCTCAAATTTAGCTATTTTTTCTTCCTCATTACTAGATAAAGATTTATCTACCTTAAAGTAAGGTGGATTTGAAACCACATAGTCAAAACTGTTAGGTTTAAACAACTTTTTTATATTTTTAATATCTTCATTAAAAATTTTTACATTAAGATTATTAAGTTTGAAATTTTTCTTTGCTATATCAAAAAGTGATTTCTGTATTTCAACGGCATAAAAATCAAGTTCTGGATATTTTAAACTTAAGAGAAGTAAAATTATCCCAGACCCAGTCCCTAAATCTATAATTTTAGCTTTTTTTTTATTGATTTTTATAAAACTAGAAAGGAGAACAGGGTCAAGATTAAATCTATACCCATCTTTAGATTGATAAAGTTTTATTTTTCCTCTTATAAAAGGTGTTAATTCCAGCTCATTAAATATGCTTGACACCTGCTAGCTCTAATAGGGTTAATGCTCTATTTCTAAGTTTTTCATAATACTCTATCTCTTTTAGAGATAATTTTTCTCTATCTATAAGTCGTTCTTCAGCTCTTTTTAATAGAGATTTCTCCTTTTCTACATCAATTTTGTCTATAGGAAATGCTTCTTCCAGTAGGATAATAACTTTATCTCCCCTTATATCAATAATTCCGTATGTTGTAGCAAACTCCTCTATATCCTCTGGGCTTTTCTCTACTCTAAGTTTTCCCGGAACAACATTTGTAAGTAATAACATATGGTTTTCTAAAATTCCTATTTCTCCATCAGAAGTATTTATAACAGTTTGCTCTACATCTCCCTTAAATACATAACCCTCAGGTGTAACCACTTCCAAATGATACATTAATTAGCCTCCAATCGTTTTTAGCTAAAAAATTATAAGCTATTTTCTTTAATTTCATCAAAAGTATAAAACCTATAATGAAAAAAAATTCTAGATTAAATCTTGATTAGTTTATATAGTTCTAAAATTTTATCTTACTTGAAACAAGATAAAAGTTTAAAAAATAAACAAAGAGTTAAATAAAAACTAACAAATAATCATAGAGAAACTAATAGATCGGATTTAACTTAATATATAATTAATATTTGAATTTCATATAAAATTAAAAATTATATATGGAGGAAAAAATGGTTGAATTAAAGATTAAAGAAATTTTTAATGGTTTAGATAATATTTCTACAAGAGAAAAGGGACTTATTCTTAGAAAAAATTTAGAACAGTTATTGAAAACAGAAAAGACAGTTGTTTTAGACTTTGAGGGGATAAACTTAATTACACAAAGCTTTGCTGATGAAGTAATAGGAGTTTTAATAAGAAAAAAGGGATTAAATTTTGTAAAATCTCATGTAAAGATAAAAAATGCTTCCGATTTTATTAAATCTGTTTTCAAATTTGTTATTTCTTACAGCAAAAAAGCTGCTTAAATAAATATATCCTCTCCTTCTGAGAATTCCTCTTTTTCCTTAAGGAAAATAAAAGCGTTTAAAAACTCTTGTAGAGAAAATTCTATATTTTTTTCGTAAAACTCAAAAACTACTATACTACCTTTCCATGCTGTTTCCAGATTTTTTTCTTCTATTTGACCATTACTTCTTAAATAAATAGCTCCATCATTAGAAATTATTTTCAGTTCACCTTTAGTATTTGTTATAATTTCTTTCAAAATATATAAACCATATCCAGCATGGTCTGTAGAAGATGAATAGGGTCTATAAATATTAGGTGGAGATGTTATACCTCTATCTAAAGCTTTTCTAACTGCTTCTGTTTCAGTTTTAACACTATATTTTCTTTCCAAATTTTTCAAAAAGCCAATTCCTCTATCTATAACACAGATTTGTATTTTACCTAATTGTGGGTAAACTTGTCCTGAAATAACGGCACCTATAGGACTTAACGAATGATGCATGGCATTATTTAAAATTTCTCCAACCATATAGTAAATATAATCTCTTAAATCTTTTTTATCTTCGTCATTTAAGCTAGTAAATGAAGGGTGTTTCATAATTGTTTCTGTTAATCTTGCTACATATTTTTCAATATCTCCGTAGTTGACTACTTCTACTGGAATATAATTTTTACTTTTATCATAGGGATAATTAAACATAACCTCCATATAATCTTGGGTTTTTCCATTGTTGGTGATATTTATGTTTTCATCTAATTCTATACTTTTTAAAATAGCCATACCAACAGCTTCTATAAAGTTATATCTTGAAACATCTATACTTCTATTTTTGTTTAATTTAATAAAATTCCCCAAATCAGAGATTAAATTTGAAAAACCATATTTCATTGTATTAATTCCGTCTAAAAAGTTTTTACAGGAAAATTATAAATAAAAACATAAGTATTATCCTATATATCAAACTTATCATTTTTCTTAAATTCATAAATTAGAAGTAATGTTTTTACTTTTCTTACAAAGTAGTTATATGCAATTACTGAAGGAATAGCCACAAACAAACCCATTGCTGTTGCAACTAATGCTTCAGATATTCCCTGCATTACAACTTTAACTCCAAATTCTGAAGAATTACCTAAATCGTAAAATGCTTTTATAACTCCAAGAACTGTCCCAAAAAGCCCTATAAATGGTGCATTATTTCCAAATGTAGCTAAAATTCCAAGTCTCTTTTCTAAAGTTAGTTTCAACTCTAAAGGTGAGTAATCTAAAAGATTT
>JALSPY010000032.1 GCA_026985705.1 Hydrogenothermaceae bacterium
ATAAATAATCTGATAGATAATATTGTCTATTATTAGAAAAAATCAATTTTAGTGAAGGTTTTGTGAAAATGAAAGTTTTAAAATCATATGAAATGTCTAAAATAGACAGTTTAACGATAAATGAAACCGGAATAAACTCTCTTGTATTAATGGAAAATGCAGGTAGAACATCTGCAGAGATTATATTAAGTAAGTTCCCAGAAAAAAAAAGATTTTTAATAATTGCTGGAAGTGGTAATAATGGGGGAGATGGGTTAGTTGTTGCAAGATATTTAAAGCTCTATGGTAAGGAAGTTAATGTTTTCATACTGGCTAAGGATGAGGAAAAATTATCAGAGGATAACAGAGCTAATCTAAATGTTTTTAAAAATATATGTGGAAATCCCAAATTTATTACAGAGGAAAATGTAGATTTATTGGAAGATTATTTAAGGGATACAGATGTTATAGTGGATGCTATATTTGGAACAGGTTTCAAACCACCTGTTAAAGGTTACAGAGAGGAAGTTATAAAATTAATTAATAAATATAAATATAATAAAATTATTGTTTCTATAGATATACCGTCAGGATTATCTACTGATAACGGCAAGATTGAGGGAGTTTATGTAGAGGCAGATATAACCATAACCTTTGCTTATCCTAAACTAGCTCATATACTATTCCCAGCCTCACTAAAATGTGGTGAAGTTTATGTTGTTGATATATCTATAGACAGAAAGTATGTAGATGATATAAAGAGAGAGTTATTAACATTTAAAAATATATCTCTTCCTAAAAGGGAAAGAGACAGTCATAAATACAGTTATGGGCACACTCTCATTATAGGTGGCTCTAAAGGTAAAACCGGAGCAGTTATTATGAGTGCAAAATCCTCTTCTGCTATAGGCTCTGGTTTAGTTTCTGTAGTTATTCCAAGCTCCTTAAATGATATATACGAAGTTTCATTAATTGAGGAGATGAGTATTCCTGTTAAAGATAGAGGAGATGGAACATTTTCAAAAGATGCTTTTTATCAAATAAAAGACATTGTAGAAAATGGAAAGTATACCTCTATAGCTTTAGGAATGGGAATGTCTGTATCTGAAGATATAAGAGATTTGGTTAAATCAATTCTTAAAAATATAGATTTACCTATAGTATTAGATGCAGACGGAATAAACAATTTAATATTAATTAAAAATTTTAAAGATATACTAAAGGATAGAGATGGAAAAACTGTATTAACTCCACATATAGGTGAGATGGCTAGATTAACAGGTTTAAAGACTAAAGATATTTTAGACAATATGGAAGATACAGCGAAAAATTTTGCAGAGGAAACAAAATCAGTTGTAATACTTAAAAGCTCAAGGACTGTTATAGCTACTCCAGAAGGTGAGATATTTTATTCAACTAGAGGTTCAGAGGGAATGGCAACAGCTGGGACTGGAGATGTTCTGGCAGGAATTGTAGCTTCCTTAATATACAGACTTGGAATAACTGAAGGAGCAAAAACAGGTGTCTTTATTCACGGAATAGCTGGTGAGATAGCTACTGAAAAAAAACATAAAGAAAGTGTTAAAGCAACAGATTTAATAGAATTTATCCCAGATGCATTAAAACTTATAGAAAAGGAAAAAGAAAAAGTTTATTATAAATTTTTTGTTAAGCTAGATAAATAATAATTCTTTAGAAGGAGTTTTTAGATATGGGTAAACTTAAATTTTTAAAAATTTTTGTTTTATCTTTAATATTTTTTTCTTTCTCTTATGCTACAGATATATACTATGTAAATGTTTTTGAAACTATTAATAAAAGTAAGATGAAAGGATTGGCAGAAGCAGTTTTAAAGAAAAAAGCTGACCAGTTGGCTAAGAAGTATAAAATAGGTGAACTAAAAGGAAAAAGACAGCTGAATGCTGATGAATTAAATAGATATAGAGCTTTTATTAATGGGATAAATTACTACCAATCAAAGGTTTCAGATAATATTTCTAAAGTTATGGCTAAATTACTTGAAAGGTTTGGAAAAAAATATGGATATAATGTAATAGTAGCTGAAATTTCTGTAATTTATGCAAGTCCAAAATACGACAAGACAAATGAGTTTATAAAATTTGTTAACAGTGAGATTTCTAAAAACAAATCTAAAATTGTTAATGAAATTGGAAATATAAGATAATGGAACTAATAGTATTACTTACAGATTTTGGCCTTGAAGATGGATTTGCAGGTGTTTTAAAGGGAGTTATTTACTCTATAAATCCATCTGCAAAGGTTGTAGATTTATCCCACAACATAAATTCATTTGATATATTAGAAGGGGCTTTAGTCTTAAAGGCTCACTATAGATACTTTCCTAGGGGAACAGTATTTGTAGTTGTTATAGACCCGGGAGTGGGAACAGAGCGACTTCCTATAGTTGTAAAAACGGAAAATTATTATTTCGTAGCACCTGATAACGGAGTTTTATCTTTAGCTTTAGAAAATGAGAAAATAGAAAAGATAGTAAAAATAGAGAATAAGGAGCTTTTACTAAACAGGGATAATGAAACCTTCCACGGTAGAGATATATTTTCTCCTGTAGGGGCTTATTTATCAAAAGGTTTTCCTATAGATAAAGTTGGAATAGAAATAAAAAATATTAAAAAATTATATTTCCCTAAGCCAGTTGAAGAAAAGGATTATCTAATCGGCGAAATTATAAAATTTGATAAATTTGGCAATGGTATAACAAATATAGATTACTTACCTAAATTTGAGTATATAGAGGTAAAAGGACATAAGATTAAAAAAGTTTGTAAATCATTTTTGGAAGGTGAGAAGGGAAATATAAATATAATTAAGGGAAGCTTTGGATTTTATGAGCTTTTTACTCCCGTTGATAGTGTAAGAGATAAATTTGGATTAAAATTAGGAGAAAAAATAAAAGTTAGGAGAAGGAAATGAAGAAGATTTTCACCCTTGTTATTGGAATTTTTTTAATTTTTGTAGCAGGAGTTAGTTTTGGTATAGGTTTACTCAGTAAAGAGGATAAAAAAACTGTAGAGGAAGACTTAAAATATCTTAAGTTATATACAGAGGTATTTTCCATTGTAAAGGAGCATTATGTAGAGCCTGTTGATGGAAAAAAACTAGTTTATGGCTCTTTAAAAGGAATGCTTCAGTCCTTAGACCCTTATTCTATGTTCTTTACACCTGAGGAATTTAAAGAGTTTACGGTAGAAAGTAAAGGTGAGTTTGGTGGATTAGGAATGGAAGTTACTATGGAAAACGGAAAGTTAATGGTTGTAGCACCGATCGAAGATACTCCAGCATGGAGGGCAGGTATAAAAGCAGGAGACATTATACTTGAGATAAATGGAGAACCTACAGATAATTTAAGTTTAATTGAAGCGGTAAAGAAAATGAGAGGAAAGCCGGGAACCAAGATAACCTTAACAATATGGAGAAAAGGACTAAACAAACCTATAAAGATAACTATTACAAGAGCTATTATAAAAGTGAAAAGTGTTAAAACTAAAGAGCTAGAAAATGGAAAGTATGGTTATATAAGATTAACTCAGTTTCAAGAAAATTCAGATGTAGAGATGAGAAAAGCTCTATATAAATTTAAAGATAAAAAGGGAATAATATTAGACTTAAGGAACAATCCGGGAGGTTTACTAACTGTCGCAGTTAATATTGCAGATATGCTGTTAGATAAAGGAGATTTAATAGTTTATACACAGGGAAGAGACATTAGAATGAATGAGAAATTTTATTCTAGAAGAGACCCAATTATAAATAAAAATCAAAAAATCATTGTTTTAGTAAATTTTGGCTCTGCTAGTGCATCCGAAATTTTAACTGGAGCATTACAGGATAACCACAGGGCTATTGTTGTTGGAGACCAAACCTATGGAAAGGCTTCTGTTCAAACATTAATTCCATTGGAAGATGGTTCAGGACTAAAGTTAACTACAGCCCATTACTACACTCCTTCAGGAAGACTTATTGCTAAAAAGGGAATAATACCAGATGTTGTTGTTCATATATCAAAAGAAGATGAGATGGAAAGATTAAAACAAGAAAGGGATGCAAAAATCAAAGGTGAGGATAAAGTTAAGGTAAAAGACCCTCAACTTGATGAAGCTATAAACTTATTAAACTATTTAACGGCTAGCTAAAAAAATTATGAAAATACTAGGAATAGAAACTTCCTGTGATGAAACAGGAATAGCTATTTATGATAGTAAGGGAGGAACCAAAGTAAATGTTGTTTCCTCCCAAGTTGACCTTCACTGTGAATGGGGGGGAGTTTATCCGGAGCTAGCGGCAAGGGAGCATACTAAAAATATAATTCCTGTGTTAGACAATGCTTTAAAGGAAGCTAATACCACTCTTAAAGATATAGATGGTATAGCAATCACAGTAGCACCGGGACTGATAGTCTCCTTAGTGATAGGAGTTTCCGTTGCAAAGACTTTATCATGGCTATTTGATAAACCGTTAATACCTGTTCATCATATAGAAGCCCATATATTCTCTATAGAGTTAGTTGAAAAGGTTAATTATCCATTTATAGCATTAGTTGTTTCTGGTGGACATACAGAGCTTTACATAGTTGAAGATTTTGAAAAATACAGATATTTAGGCGGAACTTTAGATGATGCAGTTGGAGAAGCCTATGATAAAGTTTCAAAGCTTTTAAACTTAGGTTATCCCGG
>JALSPY010000033.1 GCA_026985705.1 Hydrogenothermaceae bacterium
TCCTCAAGTGGAGTTAATGTAAATGTTAATGGAACTCCAATTCTATTTCCAGACCTACTCTTTCTATTTTCACTTTTAGAAAAAGGTTCTGGTTTTAATGTAGTTTCATCACCTAAAATATTAGTTTTAGATAACACTGAAGCTCAAATAAATGTTTCACAGGTTGTCCCGTTTGCTACTAATATAAAGTATGATGTTAATGGAAATCCAATTATAAACTATGACTATAAAGAGGTAGGTCTAATACTTAAAACAAAACCACATATATCAGGAAACAATATAATAATAGAGCTACATCAGGAAGTTAACGATGTTATAGGTTTTGAAAATGCTCAGGTTGGAAATCTAAGTTATATTGTTCCTAAAACATCTAAAAGACAGCTAGATACAGTTATAACAGTTAAAAATGGTAAGACAATAGTTTTAGGTGGTTTGGTATCTAAAAAAACTGTAAAATCTATGGAAGGAGTTCCTCTCTTATCCCACATACCAGTAATAGGAAATTTATTTAAATACAGAAGTGAAAGCTCTGATAAAACCAATCTTTTTGTTTTTATAACTCCATACATAATAAATAAACCTGAGGATATAGCAAAGATAACTGAAGAGCATATGAAACTGGTAAAAAAACTTCAAGGTAAAAAAGGAGTAAAGATTAAAGGTAATGTTATAGAATCAAAAGAATTAAAAAATACAAATTCAGTTAATGATAATCAATCTGAAAGTTTATACGAAGATTACCAAAAGTATTTTGAATAATTTAAAACTCTGAAGAGAGATAATCCTCAATTAATTTTTGTAAAGTTTTGTTCCCAGAAATTATGGCTTTTTCTTTTTCCCTTTCTAACAAACTCTTCGCTTCTTCTCTTTGACCTATTTTAACCAATGCTTTAGCCAACACCACTTTTAAAGATGAAAATTTTTTAGATAATCTTTCCACTTCCGATTTAATTTTTTCTATTTCTTCCAAATCTTCTCCCAAATGATTTAGATAGGTGTTATAAAACAGAAAAGAAATTATTTCTTTTTTTTCATTTGTGAGATTATTGAAGGCAGTATCCATATCTGGTTTAATTTTTTTCAATTTATCTAATGCTTCAAAAGTATCCATTCTGTCTATTTCATACAGCTTAATTATTAACTTATGCTCTTTACTTAAAATATTTGGAAATATAGAAACAATCTCATTATAATCTTCCTCAAAGCCTACAGAGTAAAGAGTTGTTAAAACTTCATTAAGATACCTTTTTAAATCAGAGTTTAATACTATCTGATACTTTGGAGATTTATCTACAAATTCCTTAATTTTTTCCAATTCTACTTTTAAATCTGATATATACTCATTTATATCAACAGAAAGTTTTACAAGCTCATCATTAACCTTAAAGTATAAAAGAATAATATTTATTAAATAGTAAATGTTATGCTCATAAGGATATTTTAAAATACCTGTTTGGAACATACTTTTTCTTAGATTGTAAAGTTTTAGTAAAGAACCTAAAGCCTTTTCTATTTCATTTTCTATAGTTAGATAATGTATATATAGAAAACTGTAGAAATGAACTCCTAATCTATAAATTTCCTCAATATAAGAGGGATAAATTTCTAAAAACTCCGATAACTCTTTTATAAAATCCCGTAAATACTTTAAGTAATATAGTTTGTCATCCTTTAAAGATAAAAAATCTAAAGCATTCTTTAATGCATAAATTCTTATTAGAAAACTTTCCGGAGTTTCAGGGTTTGTTTCTTTATACTTTTCAATAATCCTATTTGCTATAAATATTCCTAACTCATAATCACCACTAGACCTAAATGTATCAAAGATAGGCTCAATTATTTTATATCCCTTTTTTTCAATATTTCTTAAGGTATTTGTCATTAAGCTTAATGAGTATTTAAGCTCTTCTGTTCCATATTCTAAAAGAAGATTATCATATTTGTTTTCATCTACTCCGAAAATTTTATTTAATTCCAAATAATCATTGTAGTATTTTTCTATATTTTCTCCTTCTATTTTTAAATCTTGTTCTAATCCGAATAATTCAAAGTTCATCTTTACTGTCCTAAATATTTTACTTTTAAAAAAGAATATTATAAAAATGAAAAAAGAAAAGATATGAAATTTTATATATTGGTAGTATAAGACTTTCTGTGGATTTTATTCAACAAATTTACTGTTTTTCGCCTTACTTTCCTCAGTTAAAAGGGAAATATGTTTTCTTCCTTTATATCCTTCGTCAATTCCATGCCAATATTCTATAGTTTCTTCACCTTCTTCCCAACACAAAAATATAGGTTTATCCTTATGAACAGATGGAAAATCTATTAACATTGGATCCAAACTTTTTACATAAGCTCCAAAACTTTCTATAATCTCTATTAACTCATTAATTTCCTGATTTAATGAAACTATTTCAGTTTTCAAATACATCAGCTCCAATTCATCATTTCTATCCCTTTCTTCTTCTTCATACTTTTCTATCTTTTCATAAAAGTTTTCTCTCTTTTCTACAATTTCATCAACTAGAAGTTTTATCTGTGGTAAAACTTCTTTGGCTTCTTTCAATGTAAAAACTTTCTTTTTCATCTTTGTCTCCTTATTAGAAGATATTAAAATAATAATATATTTAATTTAACTTATTGCTACTGTTAATTTTATGATATGCTTAGTGATATTGATTAATCGTAAAATAATCGTAAATTTCCCTCTATCAAACTATATAAGTTAAGAAAGAAAGTGGACATCTACCGAAAGAAATAAAAAGAAAAAGTTTCTTTGGAAAAAAAGGTTTAATTATAGGAGTATACGACCTTCAGATAGTGGCTTATGCCAAATCTGTAAATGCTGTATTAGTTGTGAATATTCTGAAAATAGTTTATAAGGATAGAAGGTTTAAAAATAGAAGATTGAACAAAATGAGAATGTGTTTTATTTCAAAGCTCAATGTTGTCTATAAGCCTTGTATCTCCCACAAACACAGCTATAGCTATAACATCTCCTTTCTCTGCCTTTTCTTTAAACTTTAATGTTTCTCCATCAACTATTTCTACATACTGGATTTTAGTATTTGGATAGGAGCTAATAATATCTCTAATCAGTTTCTTTAGAGCCTCTGGATTAGTTTCTCCCTCTTCAAATCTCCTTTTAGCTTCAAATAGAGCTTTTGATATAGATAGAGCAGACTTTCTTTCCTCTGGAGATAAATATTTATTTCTGGAAGACATAGCTAAACCATCTTTTTCTCTGATTAAAGGACAACCTATAACTTCAACATCCATATTTAAATCCCTTACCATTCTTTGAATAACTTTTAATTGCTGATAATCTTTCTTACCAAAATATGCTCTGTTTGGTTTCAGTATATTGAAAAATTTGTTAACAACCGTTGCAACACCTTTAAAATGTCCCTCTCTGTAAGCTCCACATAGTATTTCTGTAATACCTTCAACTACAACGAATGTGCTGTAATCTTCAGGATACATCTCTTTCTGTGATGGGTGAAAGAGATAATCAACTCCAACGTTAGAGCATATCTCTAAATCCCTCTCTATGTCTCTAGGATATTTTTCGTAGTCTTCATTTTTTCCAAACTGGATAGGATTAACAAAAACACTTACAACTGTAATATCGTTATCCTTTTTAGAGCAGTTCATTAAAGATATATGACCATCGTGCAAGTATCCCATAGTCGGAACAAAACCTATAGATAATCCTTCTAACTTTAAATCTTTAACTATCTCTTTCATTTCATCTATAGATGTTATTAACTTAGTTTTCCCCATTTAAACTTCCCCTAATCTTTCTTCCCAATATTTTATCTGCTCTAAAACTCTGTTTTTAGCAGTTCCACCATAACTGTTTCTAGCATCTGCAACATAGTAAGGACTTAATATTTTTAAACTGTCCTTATCAAATAACTCTGAAAACTGTTTCAACTCTTCTAATGTTATACTTTCAAGCTCTCTATTCTGATTAACCAGATATGAGACGATTTGTCCTACTATATGGTGAGCCTCTCTGAAAGGAATACCTTTTCTAACGAGATAGTTAGCTAAATCTGTTGCTAATGCAAAACCTCCAGCCTCCATTTCCATTCTTTCCTTTTTCGGTTTTAAGCCTTCAATTATCTTTGTCATTCCTATGATTGAACCTTTTAATGTTTTTACTGCATCAAATACAGGCTCTTTATCCTCCTGTAAATCTCTGTTATATGCTAAAGGCAAACCTTTAACTACTGTAAGAAGGGCTATTAAACTTCCATAAACTCTTCCTGTCTTTCCTCTAATAAGCTCTAAAACGTCTGGATTTTTCTTCTGAGGCATTATGGAAGAGCCGGTTGTTAATTTGTCAGGTAGCTCTATATAAGAAAATTCAGATGAATTCCATATTATAAAGTCTTCAGACTGTCTAGATAGGTTAGCCATACATATTGCACAGTTAGATAAAAACTCTATAACACTATCCCGTGAAGATGTAGCATCTAAAGAGTTCCTCATTATTTCTGAAAATCCCAATTCTTTAGCTGTCTTTTCTCTATCTATTGGAAAATCTACTCCAGCTAAAGCTCCACTTCCTAATGGCATCTGGTCTATTCTCTTTAATGTGTCCAAAAATCTCTCTTCATCTCTGTTATACATTTCAAGATATGCTAAAAAGTAATGGGCTAATCTGATTGGTTGG
>JALSPY010000034.1 GCA_026985705.1 Hydrogenothermaceae bacterium
TCTTTTAATTTATTTTTAGCTTCATCTATTTTATTTTGACTTAATAGATACATAACTTTATTTGTTTCTAATACAACATCCAAAGCTTCTTTAACAAGCTTTTTTACTTCATGCTCCTTAATAGACTTTCCACTTCTTTCTCCAGCTGAACTTATGTATTGCTCTGATTTCGTTAAGCTTTTATTTGTAAATTTAGTTTCTTCAGCATAACTTAATCCTAGATTAAATAATCCAATTGCTGTGGCTGATATTACCACCTTCTTAAAAAGTGCTTTCATTTTAACCTCCATACAAAAATTTAGTATATCTAGATATTATTTTAGACTTTATAATTTATTTGTCAATATATTTAATAAAGGTTATATAATATTATATTAGTATATAGTTTATATAATAAAGATATATGTAATGTTTTATAATACTTTAGTTTATATTGAAAATTTTAACCAAATTAAATTACGAGGAATAAAAATGGCAAAAATTCATAACTTTAAACTGAATTTTACTAGTAGAATAATGAATAATTTATTAATATTAATGGGGTTAGTAATGGCTAGTGTGATAAATTCCTGTGGATATATTCCAAATCAAACTGTTAGTGATAATTTAGAAAGCTTAAAGAAAGAAAAGGAGATTTATATAGCAAAATATAAAAATGGAGCTACTGCCCTAATAAAAGAAAGAAAAGATACTAAAGCAGTTTCTATACAGGTATGGTTTGGAGTTGGTTCTGTTTTTGAAAATGATAAAGAGAGAGGGCTATCACATTTTTTAGAGCATATGTTATTCAATGGGACAAAATACACTAAACCGGGAGAGATTGAAGCTAAAGTAGAAGAAAAAGGTGGTTATATAAATGCTGCTACAAGTAAAGATTACACCTTTTACTATATAGAAATTGCATCTCCATTCTGGAAGGAAGCTTTGAAATATCTTTACTATATGACAACAGTTCCAACATTATCCCAAAAAATGATAGAGAAAGAAAAACCTATAGTGTTGGAAGAGTTAAACAGACATCTCGACAATCCCAAAAGCAAACTTTGGGACAGATTTTATGAATTAGCCTACAAAGTCAGCAATTATAAATATCCAGTTATAGGTTTTAGAAAAACTATTGAAAAATTTAATGAAAAGTTAGTAAAAGATTATTTTTATTCTCACTACGTCCCATCTAACACATATATAGTTGTTGTTGGAAATATCAACAAAGATGAAGTTTTAAAAGAAATAGATAAAACTTGGGGAAGTGTAAAGGGAAAATACTATAAGCCGGAGAAAGTTCCGTTAGAGCCAAAACAAACGGATATTAGAAACGATACTATTAAAAAGAAACAGATAACTAGAGCTTATGTAATAATAGGTTGGCAAGCTCCATCTGTTAAAGATAAAGAAAGTTTTGTAGGCTCAGTTTTAGAAGAAATACTGTTTAACGGTAGAACATCAATTTTTTATCAGAAATTAAGGGAAACAGGGTTAGTGAATGGAATATACGGAGGTTATATAGGTCATAGAGGGACAAGCCAGTTTATCATTTATTTTATAACTGCTCCAGAAAAGATTGACAAAGTTAAAGCAGAAATTTTTAAAACTTTAAAGGAATTTAGGGAAAATGGTATTCCAAAGGAATTGGTAGAAAATGCTAAAAACAGAATAGTAAACAGAGAAGTGTTTGCCAGAGAAGAGGTAAGTAATGAGGCAGAAAATATTGGATATGCCTTTTCAGTTGTTGGAAATATTGATTATGAGCTTAACTTTACTAAATATATACAGGATGTTAAAAAAGAAGATGTTGATAAATTCTTAAAAAAGTATATTAAAGATAATAATTATACAGAAGTTAAACTTTTACCAGAAAAATAAAAAGAGGTTTATGGATGATACATCAAAGAGAACAATGGGGCTCAAGACTAGGTTTAATTCTAGCTGTTGCCGGTAATGCAATAGGCTTAGGTAATTTTCTAAGATTTCCGGTCCAAGCTGCAGACAACGGTGGTGGAGCCTTTATGATACCTTACATGCTTTCATTTATCCTTTTAGGAATTCCTCTAATATGGGTAGAATGGGCTTTAGGTAGATATGGCGGGGAAAGGGGACATGGAACAGCTGTAGCAGTATTTGATTTAATATGGAAAAACAGAATAGGAAAATATATAGGAATTTTAGGAGTTTTAATACCATTAGTTGTTGTTGTTTACTACACATATATAGAAGCGTGGACTTTAATATACTCTTTTTATCATCTGATAGATAATATTCCTCATCCGACAAATATAAGCAATGTATCAGAATATCTAAAGCCATACTCCCAATTTTTATTTGAAATAATTGGAGCTAATAATGAAAGCAAAATATTCTTTTCTGTGCCGGTAACAACTTATATATTTTTCCTAATAACATTATTTTTAAACTTTTATATTCTATACAGAGGTATATCGGCAGGGATTGAAAAGGTAGCAAAAATAGCAATGCCTCTAATATTCATAATGGCAATAATACTGATGATAAGAGTTTTTACTTTAACAGCACCAGATGGAAGCAACAGAAACTTTTTAGATGGGTTAGGTTTTCTATGGAACCCGGATTTATCAGCTTTAACAGAACCTAAAGTTTGGATAGCAGCAGCAGGTCAGATATTCTTTACATTAAGTATTGGTTTTGGAGCAATTTTAACATATGCATCCTATCTTAAACCAAAAAGTGATATTGTTTTAAATGGACTAGCCTCTGCATCTGTTAACGAGTTTGCAGAGGTAATTCTGGGAGGCTCTATAGCTATCACAGCTTCAGTTATATTCTTTGGAGTAGCAGGAACACAGCTTATAGCATCAAAGGGAGCATTTGATTTAGGATTTGTAGCTTTACCGGCTATATTTGCGAACACAATTTATGGAAACTTCTTTGGATTTTTATGGTTTTTATTGTTATTCTTTGCAGGTATAACCTCATCTGTAGCTTTAGCTCAACCTGTTATATCCTTTTTAGAAGATGAACTGGATTTTTCAAGGGAAAAAGCAGTATTTTACACTGGAATATTTTTATTTATATCTGCACATTTACCAATTTTTCTAAAAGGATTTTTAGATGAACTAGACTTTTGGATAGGAACATTTTCATTAGTAATATTTGCATTACTAGAGGCTATCACTTTCGTATGGTTATTAGGGAAAGATGAGGTTTTAAGAAAAACTGAAGGTATGCCTATAATACAAAGGTTAATAGTGTATATAAAGGAAACTCCTAAATATGCATGGGAAGAGTTAAACAGATATGCGGAGATAAAAATCCCTAAAATATTTTATTATATACTTGCTTATATATCTCCAACATTTTTAATATTCCTATTAGTTTGGTGGTCATTTACAGAGCTACCTTCTAAAATTGTTCCAGATAGTATAAACGGTTGGTTAGCTAGGGGATTTATATTAGTTGTTATACTTATAGGGATAATATTGGTTAATAAAGCATCTAATAGAAAGAAATATATATAAATGGTCGGTGGAGGATTCGAACCTCCGACCTCCTGCGTGTCGGGCAGGCGCTCTAACCAACTGAGCTAACCGACCATAATATATAAGATAATTATGAAATAGATTTCTTGTGTTTTACTTTTGATTTTATAAGGAGAAATTTTTTTATTTAATGCCCCCGACGGGATTCGAACCCGTGTCGCCGGCGTGAAAGGCCGGTGTCCTAGGCCTGGCTAGACGACGGGGGCAATGGTGAGCCGCCCGGGGGTCGAACCCGGGACCACCGGTTTAAAAGACCGGTGCTCTACCAACTGAGCTAGCGGCTCAATGTTAGTGGTGCGAGAGGCGGGAGTCGAACCCGCACGGCCATTCGGCCAAGGGATTTTAAGTCCCTCGCGTCTGCCAATTCCGCCACTCTCGCAAAAACTTCTTCTATTATATAGAATTTTTTTACAAATTTCAACTCTGTTTTTTTCTGGCGGAGAGGGAGGGATTCGAACCCTCGGAGCGGGGTGAACCGCTCAACTCCTTAGCAGGGAGCCGCCTTCGACCACTCGGCCACCTCTCCAAACCTTTATATAATAATATATTATTTTTTTTATTTACTCAAGGATAAAATACTCTACTTTATCTCTATCTTCTCATAAGACTGTATTCTTTTAATAATACTTTCAACTGCTTTTTCAAAGATTTTTCTACCAAACTCTACCCTTGCTAACCAAGGTGAAGAGTGAATTCTTCCATCTGGATAAAAACTTTTAAACTCCTCTTTTGTTAAAGGAAAATATTCTCCATCTTTGTCAAGATCTATATTATCCCTGTCTTTTTCTTTCTTTTTATCTGCAAACACTTTTGACCTTAAAAACTGTGTTAAAGAAATTTCCGAAGGTGTAGCATGATAACCATTCTCATCTTTAAACAATTCTCTCTCTAACTTTTGAACTTCAGGAAGTAAAAACCAAGATATAATCTCTAAAAATCCCTTTTTTCCTTCGTATTTAACTTGCTCAAATGCTGTTTTAACTGAATTTATATTTCCACCATGTCCATTTATAAATATAATTTTTTTAAAACCATGTGATAAAAGAGAAAGAATAATATCTCTTATGAGCTGTATATATACTAAAGGTGAAACAGTTATTGTCCCTGCAAAT
>JALSPY010000035.1 GCA_026985705.1 Hydrogenothermaceae bacterium
TTATAAGGAAAAAATATAGTAAAATTTCTTTATGAAAATGAAAAATAAAACTCTAATTTTCAATTAAAGCCTTAAGAATAATTCAAAACTGTAAAGCTAAAATAAAAAAGAGAATTTAAGTCAAAAACCTTCCAAAGAAACAGCCTTTATAATTATATAATGTTTATCCTCCAGTGGCATTTTTATTATTATTTTGCCTCTGGTTTTTTTATTTTTGTTTTTTCTAAATTTGGAAATAAGGCTTTTATTTATTTAAGCTTATTTACAAAAATAGAAATATAATATTAATAATATAAATAAAATGTAAGGTTGAAGGATGTGGAGAATTTTATTAAATCTTTAAAAATACTTTTTATAACAGTCTTTTTATTTACAAGTATAACTAATTTCTACAGCTGTGCTACAAAACCACCTGTTAATAACAGAGAAAGTTCAACTATAAAAAATCCTAAATACTATTACAAACTTGGTTTAGCCCATTTAGAAAGTGGAGAGCTTTCTCAAGCCATATACTATTTAAAGAAAGCTTATGAGCTTGACAGTAATGATATTAACATTGTTAATGCCTTGGGCATAGCTTATGCAAGAGCTGGAGAAAAAGAAAAAGCAAAAAATCTGTTCCTAAAAGCTTTAAGAATAAATCCTAATAAAGGTGAGACTTATACAAATCTTGGAGTTTTATTAGCTTCAGAAGGAAAGTATGATAAAGCTCTAAAATACTTTAAAAGGGCAATTTCTTTAGATGAATATAAAAACAGGGACAAAGCTTTATTTAATATAGCTTTAGTTTATAAACGAAAGGGAAATTTTAATTTATTTGAAGAATATCTAAAAAAAACAATTACATTTAATCCTTATTTTACAAGAGCTTACATTCTACTGGGAGATTATTATTTAAAAAATAAAAGATATATAGATGCGTATGATATTTACTTAACAGCATTAAATATGGGTATAGATTTACCAGAAATATACTTTGGATTGGGAAAATCTCATTACTATCTTAACAATCTAAATAAGGCTAAATACTATTTAAAGAAAGCCTTAAGAATGACAAAAAATCCTATTTTAAAGCAACAGATAGAGGAGTTTTTAGATAAAATACGTAAAAGAAGTAGTATTAAAAATGGAGAACAAACTAACATAGTAAATGAAAATTTCTTTATAAAAAGACCTACAGAACCAAATGTTAAAAAAGGAGAGGAAATTGAAAAAAATACAGTATCAAAAAATCCATTACAGGAAGTTAAACTAAAATATAGAAGCTACTTTGAAGAGGACAAGAAGAAAAGAAAGAAAATTATAAGGTATGGTTATAAAAAAAAGAAATATAAAATACCTAAAGTCAAATTTAAATACTATTTACAGATAGGTTTATTTTCTGGTTATAAAAATGCATTTAAACTTTATACAAGACTTAGAGCCTTAGGAGTTAAATCTAAAATTATTAAATATAAAGTTGGAAATAAACATTATTACAAGGTTATCGTTGGATATTTTAAAAGCCCATCAAAAGCTAAAAAATTTAAGAAAGAAGTTTTAGTCCCTAAAGACCCATACTTTAAAAGGGCTATCATAAAATATGAAAAATCAGATTAGTTATAATAACCCAACTTGCTACCTAAAAAATTTCCTCCAGAATACAGAGAATAAAAATCTGTTTCTGGAGGAATACAATGAAAAAAAGTAATAACCATATACTGCATAATAGATGATACATCTATGTCTAATTATTTTATCAAACAAATATCCTTGTCTGATATTGAGGAATATTGTATAGATACCTTCAAATCCAAAAACAGGGGAAAGTTTCTGTTTGGAACTACCAAAGATGAATATAGAGATGATGAATATATTTTTAGAGGGATTAAGTAAGGAATACAAAGGTAGGAAAATAATATTGATAATGGATAATGAGAGCAGTCATAGTAGTAAGGATTTTGTAGCACCATAGAATATAGGGATAGAATATCTACCGAAGTATTCATCAAAATTAAATCCAGTAGGAGAGTATTTGAGTAGATAAGAAAATATTTAAAGAATAAGTTAATAGAGGGTTTGCAAAGATAAAGTTTACTTAACAAAGGAAGAAAAGAAAGAAATCATTTTTATGTTTATGTAAGGAATGTGTAAATCAGCAATAGCAAGAGTAATGAAGAAAAATTATAATACTGTTTATAACTATATATTTTATTTCTTCACCTTATATATACTATCACAAGTTATCTTTATTATTCATTATTCCATTTAATATCTCTTTTAAACACACATCTTCTATAAGAATCGGATAATTTTCTAAATAGTTGTATAACTCGTTTATATCCGTATCGTTTTTAACAAAGTAAATTCTTCCACCTTTTCTATTTCCCTTTTCCTTTAAAGGAAAAATTCTTATATACTCCTCCTTAGTTGCAACATAACCTGTGATATAGTCCATATCATCTGAAACACAGTATTCAGCTAATATATTTTGGTTGTAAAGATTTTTTGTTGATAATGCTAATGCATCTAATGTTCTCTCTGTAAATCCTAAATCCAGTAGCTTTTTCGAAATGTCTTCTCTATTTATAAAATCTACAGTTGTTGTCCTTACCCCTCTATACTTATCTAATTCTAACCTTTCCCCTCTTTGATTAACAATAATTGCACCTCTCATATTTTCTCCATTAGGGGAAGCTCCAGAATGGATAAGATTAATTAGATAACTTAATCTTTCTTTTTTTATACCTGTTATCTCTGATAGATAATTAATTGCAAAATTATTTGCATCTTTAAAATCGTTAAACTTTAATTCCTTTATACACAAGCTTTTCTTTAAAAGGATTGGTTTTCTATTTAATCTTTTAATTTTTATTGATATAAAGTCTGCATTTTCTCTATTAACTTTCTTTAAAATATTTAAAACTGTTTTTTCTAATTCTTTACTGCTTACTATTCTTTCAGCACCAGAAATATGTATATCCTTTCTTGAGGAGCGGGCTTTTATTGAGAATAACTCCATTTCTTTAATGTTCTAATTTAGTTATGTTTTTATCTTTTCTTACAACCAAATAATAAACAATTCCCAATGCTAATAGTATTCCTCCATAGGATAATAAAACCTTACTATCTTTAGGTGATAGAGAAACAATTAATATCTTTCTTATAATAGCGGCAAGGGCTACACTTATAAATGCAGTAATAGGAAAGTTTCCACCTTGTAAATGTTTTATTTCCTCTCCCATAAGTTCAGCTACTGCCCATAGGATTAATAGACTACCTAAAGTTTTTATTATTCCTTCCTCTATAGAAACACTTCCATTTATAACTTCATATATATCGTAAATAAAAAGACCTACTACAAAGAAAGACATAAGTATAAGAGCTACTAGGAGAGCTAAATCTAAAAAGTTGGCAAATCTATTTGATATTTTTAATAACTTTCTTTCTAGTTTGGATAATCCCATATATTTTGTAATCTCTTCCTCTATATAGGATTTGGTTAAAATATCTAGGTTTATATCTAGAAGTTTTCCTAAACTCTCTACATAAAGATTTCTCTCCCTAGAGTATCCAAACTCTTGATTTATTTTTTCAATAAAAAATCTTCTTATAAAGTTAAAAGTTGCATTTATATAATGTGTTGGTATTCCTAGTTTATCGTGTTTTTCACCGATTTTATACAGCTTTTCAAAATATTTTTCATCATAATCTCCGCTGAATAATTCTAAATACCATTCTTTAATTTTTTCCTTATGCTTCTTTATAATTTCTTCATTCTTAAGATATTTATCTGCATTTGGTAATTTAAAAATAAACTTATACAACCTTTCAACAAAATCATCTATATACTTCTCCATTACAGGTTTTAACTCTTTAATTCTATTCTCGTCCTTTTCTGTAAACTCAAAATCCTTTTTTATCTGTTCAAAATTTTCTATTATCATAGCCTTAATTCCTAAAGTAATTTTTTAAAACTTCCATATAATCATAGGCTGTTAAATCTATTTTAATTGGAGTAATTGATATATATCCCTCTTTTACAGCAGTATAGTCTGAATTTTCATCACATTGAGCAGACAAATTTTCCTTTCCACCTATCCAATAGTACAAATAACCTGAAGGAGATATATACTCTCTAACTTCCTCCTCATAAGCCCCTCTTCCCTGTTTAGTTATCTTTATTCCCTTTATTTTATCTTTAGGAACTGTTGGTATAGTAATATTTAAAAATGTTTTTTCTGGTAAACCTTTTTCTATTATAGTTTCTATAAGGGGCATACAAATTTTTGCAATCTCTTTAAAATCTCCTACCTTTGAAGACGATGGAGATATTGCTATGGAAGGAAAACCTAACATAGTTCCTTCTCTAGCCGCTCCAACTGTACCTGAATAGAATATATCGTTCCCTAAATTTGGTCCTGTATTTATTCCAGAAACTAAAAGGTCTGGTTTTCTTCCTTTCAAAATTACAAAATACCCAAGATGAACACAATCAGCAGGGGTACCATCCTCTATATAGTAAAAATCTTCTTCTAACTCAACTATTCTCAAAGGTCTAGTAAATGTTAATGAATGACTTGAACCTGACATATTTCTATCCGGAGCTACAGTTATAACTTTATAACCTTTTTTC
>JALSPY010000036.1 GCA_026985705.1 Hydrogenothermaceae bacterium
CAATATTTGTTTTTGGAGAAAAAAAATTTATAGATACTGCAAGAAGAAAGGGAGTTGACGGAATTATAGTCCCAGATTTACCACCTGAAGAAGCTAAATCCCTAAAAGATTTAGCAGATAAAAACGATATATCCTTAATTTTTTTATTAGCTCCCACTTCAACTGAAGAAAGAATTAAGTTTATAGGGAATTTAACAAACAGTTTTATATACTATGTTTCCTTAACAGGTATTACAGGAGCTAGAGATAATCTTCCTTGGGAAGAATTAGAAACAAAAGTTAAAACTATAAAAAATTTAACTAATAAGAATGTTGCTGTTGGTTTTGGTGTTTCTAAAAGGGAGCATACAGAAAGACTTTCTAAAGTCTGTGATGGAGTTGTTGTAGGAAGTGCGATTGTTAAACTACAAGGAAAAGAAGATTTTGAAGGTATACAAAAACTTGTAAAAGAGTTAAAAGAAGGTTTAGGTAGTAGCTAATTAATTAAAACAAATTTTTAATAAAAATTTTAGGAGGTTAAAATTTGATAACAAGTATAATAGGTTTTTTAATATTACTTGGTGTTTTAATAACAATACATGAATTTGGGCATTTTTTATTTGCAAAGCTATTTGGAGTAAAAGTTGAAGTCTTTTCTATAGGTTTCGGAAAACCTTTAATTAAATGGAAAGGAAAGGAAACAGTTTATCAGATAGCTCTTATTCCTTTAGGTGGATATGTAAAGATGTATGGTGAGGACAGTATGACGGAACCTGTTCAAGGGGAAATTGATAAGTCAGCTTTTAAAGACCCCCGTTCTTTCCATAGCAAACCCAAATGGCAAAAAATTTTAATAGCATTTGCAGGACCTCTCTTTAATATAATTTTTGCAATTTTTGCCTTTACTGCTGCCTATATGATAGGAATATCTAAACCAACATACTTAGAAAAACCTGTTGTTATAGGTTATATTCAGCCTGAAAGTATAGCTGAAAAAATAGGATTAAAAGCTGGAGACAAGATAGTAGCAATTGACGGAGAACCAATAAAAAACTGGAAAGATTTAACGGTTAAACTTGGTATGAAATTAGGTAGAAAGGCTAAGTTGACAGTTTTAAGAAATGATAAGGAAATAAATATAACTGTAAATATACCTGAGGATATGAAGAAATTAACATTAGGTATATCTCCACCTATAGAACCTATTATTGGTTTTATTGAACCAAACTCACCAGCTGAAAAGGCAGGTTTAAAAGCTGGAGATATTTTACTGGCTATTAACAATAAACCAATTAAAAACTGGTATGATTTGTTAGAGTATATGAAAAATGTAAAAGGTGAAAAAGTTAAACTTTTGATAAAAAGGAATAATAAAACCTTAAGTGTAGAAATTAAGCCTAAATTTGATAAAAGGTTAGGAAGGGCTATTATTGGAATAGCTCCTAAAACTGATATAACTGTTGTAAAGTTTGGATTTCTAGATGCTTTAAAAAAATCTATTGAGAAAAGTTATGAGCTTACAGTTTCCCTTGGAGAGGTAATAAAAGGATTAATAACTGGAGAAGTATCATTTAAAACTTTAGGTGGTCCTATAGCTATCGCTAAGTTTTCAGGACAAGCTTTAGAAAGTGGTATATCCACATTTTTATTTTCTATGGGATTTATATCCTTACAACTGGGATATTTAAATCTTCTTCCTATACCTGTTTTAGACGGTGGTTTAATAGCAATATTATTGATAGAAATGATAATTAGAAGAGATTTACCAGAAAAAGCTAAAGAAATTTTAGCTTATATAGGCTTTGCATTAATAGGAACACTAATGATTTTTGTAATATTTAACGACATACTTAGAACATTTTCTCAAT
>JALSPY010000037.1 GCA_026985705.1 Hydrogenothermaceae bacterium
CCATGTTGATAATAAAGGTAAACCTGTAGGAATAGAAGGTTTAAAAAAGGTTGTAAATGTGATAAATATTCCTGTATATGCTTTAGGAGGTATAACAAAGGATAATATAGATAAAGTGTTAGAAGCAGGAGCTTATGGAGTAGCCGGAATAAGACTTTTTAATATTTAGTTCTTACTCCTAACAATAGTTATATCTATCTTTCCATCTATGAAAATCTCTAAAGGGTATCTATCACTTTTACCAACCTTAAACTCTATCCTTTTAACTTTTTTGCTTTTAAGGGGAATAATTATGTACTTATTTTCTTTTATCTCTAATTTAAAAGGATAGTAAGTATTCTTTCTTATCTTTCCGTATCTAATAAAATCAACAAGTATAGGCAACCAAGCCTTTTTCTGATAAATCTTTTCATTTGTATAAACTTTTTCTTTTCCATTCTCATTTTCATAAAGATAGTAGTTATCTCCCTCAGCTTTAAATTTAAAGGAGTAGTTATACAGCCAAGATAAACCTTTGTATGTGCTACCTTCTACAATAATCTTATTTCCATTGTCCCTTATTACCACATCTCCTATAGAAATTCCATAAACTTTACTTTTATAAAGTATCTCTTTAGCTAATGTAAATTTAAATAAAATTATTAAGGATAAAATAGAAAGTAAAAACTTGTTATACATAACATTTCTCCTAAAATAAGGTAGTTAAATCGAAGGAAAATTTTAATTTTAATATTGAAATATTATGTAAGATAATTAAATATTTTCAATGGGGGCTGTTATGAAAGTTTTTATAAAAGCAATACTTCTAATGATTATAACTTTTTCATTTGCATATTCCCAAATAGCACCTAATTTCCTTTTAAAAGATAGAAATAACAGCTCAATAAGGTTATCCGATTTTAAAAACAAAGTCTTAATATTGATATTTACAAATACAAAGGATAAGATTACAGTTGTAAAAGCAAAAGAATTAAGAAATATCTTTGATAAAAAGAAGGTAGGTATAATTATAATAACAACAGATAAAGATTTATCTTCTATTGAGTTTAACAGATTTGTTGTAAAAAACGATATTGAGAAATTCGGAATATATACATTAAAAGGAGATAGATGGGTCTTAAAAGCATATTCAGCCACCCCTGATAAAGTTAAAATTCTTATTTTAAGAAAAAGGGGGAATAAATTTTTTATCTTAAAAGAATTTAATAGCTTTGATAAATTCAATGAGATAAGATTGTCTGTAGAAACAGTTTTGGATAGATAAAATAATCATAAACTGTGATAAAAATCTTATAATTACAACTAAATTCAATAATAAAATTATTAATTATCAAGAGTATAGAGGTGATAAAATGGCTACAAAAGTAGGTATAATAGTATTAAGTGGAAACATAGATAAAGTTCTTCCTGCCTTTATGTTGGCTAATACATCAGTATCTATGGGATTAGAAACGGGAATGTTTTTCAGTTTTTATGGAATAAATGTATTACATAAAGAAAATGTAAAAAATCTAAATATATCAACGGATGGAGCTAAATTTTTTGCTAATTTTAACCCACAATTACAAAACTTATCAGACCCTCAACTAATAGAAGAAACAACAAAAATGCTTATTGATATACTTACACAAAACAGAATGCCAAGTATAGAGGATATGGTTAAACAGGCAATAGATTTAGGAGTTAAACTTTTTCCTTGTAATACTGCAATGAAACTATTCAATATTAAACAAGAAGAATTAATAGATGGAGTAGAAAAGCCTGTAGGAGCTTCAACATTTTTAAACTTTGTAAATTCAGGAGATAAGGCAATAGTTATGAACTTTTAACTCTTACTTTTTCTAATTTAATTTTATAGTAGAAATTGGTTCATTTTTAGTATACTCATTATTAATATATAAGGTGGTATTATTATTTTCTGTATTATTCCTAACATAAACAATGCTAAAACAATAAAAACTCCATAAAAATCCCAATTTTCTAACTTTCTTTCTAAATGTAAAGGTAAGAAACTTAGCATAACTCTCCAGCCATCAAATGAAGGTATAGGTAAAAGATTAAAAATAGCTATGATTATATTAATACTAACAGTTAAGTAAAAGAACATAGTTAATGGAAGTAAAACAGTTTTAACTATGTTAGGTGGTAATTGTTGAAATAAAGTTAAGGATAAATGGAATAAAATTGAAAAGATTATAGCAGTTATTATATTTGATAAAGGACCCATTAACGCAGTTAAAGCCATACCTTTCCTATAATCTATACTTCTAAAATTTAAAGGATTTATAGGAACAGGTTTAGCCCAACCAAATATAAATGGAGCCTTTGCAAGAATTAAAATAGCTGGAAATAGAATACTTCCAAAAATATCTAAATGTGGAATAGGGTTTAAAGTTAATCTTCCAGCCACCTTAGGTGTATTATCTCCTAACTTATAAGCAGTATAACCGTGTCCTAACTCATGAACAATCATAGCTATAAATAATGCTGGTATCATAAGAACAACATACTGTAAATGTGAAATTGTTTCCATTTATAAAACCTCTGTTTTTATTTTTTAAGGATTAATATTATATAACCGTTATACAAATAAACTTTATAAGTTATCTAACAACTGAGAAATTTTTGAAAAATTCTTAAATATTATATTAAATTGAAAATTCAAAATGAAATTTTACAAATTTCTTTCAGAAATTTGTTAATCTTAAAGCTATGATTTTTACGAAAAAGCTACATAAATTAAGTAATAAAAAAAATTTTGAAAATATTGACAAAAACAATAGTTATATTTAGGTTTATTAGTGTAAATTTTAAAATTAATTAATTTAGAGGAGGTAGAATTATGAAAAAACTATTTTTATCTTTATCGGTTTCAGCATTACTTGTTGGGGGAGCTTTAGCTAGCTCTTTAGAAGATAGTGATGTTTCTAACTCTGTTGGAATGGAGAACTCAGAAGTAGTTCAACATGGTTACAAAAATGCAGCTAACTTAGGAACGGAGATTAAAGGCTCTTATATTAGAAACTCACAGCTCAATAATGAGGTTTATATGAAAAACTCTTCTATCAGACAGGGAGGTTCTGAAAACTACGTAAACTCAGGAACAAAAGTTGAAGAGTAAAAGCTAATTTTTACTTCTCTATTCCCTTTTCTCTTTTTATCTTATAAATTCAGCTATATATAACGGAGTTATATAATGAAAAAGATTTTATATGGTTTATTATGTTTTCTTTTTAGTCTAAAGATAACAACAGTATATGCTTCTCCTTTAGAGGACATTTACTATCAAGATGAAAACTATTATTCCGAGCAGAATTTTAGCTCAAAAAAAAATTTAAAGCAACTTTTTAAAGATTATTTAAATTCTTACAAGGAAGTTATCAAAACGGAAAAAAATCTATCTCCAGAGGCTCAAAAAATTATTAAAGAAAATAAAAAATTTCTAGAGAAAGGAAAAATAAAGGCTCTATCAAAGGTTCATAATGGAATTAGAGGTAAGGTTCTCTACATATATAAAGATTATGCAAACGAAATACAGAATATAAATCTTAAAAATTCAGAAAAGTTATATATATTAACTACTTTTATAGATAAAAAGATACTTAAAGATAGGAAATTGAAAATCACCAAATACATAGAAAATGTTAGCATAAGACAAACTGGAGTATCGACTAAAAAAAAAGAAATTACTTGAGGGAGTTTAGATTAAGAAGTATAGGGAGATTAAGGTATATAAAACCTGTTAGAAGAAGATTTTTATCAGATGATAGAAATGTAGAGGTAAACACATTAAAATTTAAAAAATTAGAAAGAAGAATTAATAAAATTTTAATTGAGGTTAGAAACAAAACCTATAGGATTAAATCTAGAAGAAGATAATTTCTTTTAGCTTAAAAACTCTCTGTTATAAAATATCTCTTAGATAATTTTTAGATAATTTTAGATGGTGGTTATTAGTGTGAAATATATATTTGGTGTAGTTAACTCTAGAAGATTTGGAGCATCTCTTGGAATAGATTTATCTCCCGATTTTAAACAGTGTAATTTTGACTGTTTATACTGTGAATTAGATAAGGCTAAACCTGTTTTGAAGATGATAGATGAACCTAACCCGGAGGATATAGTTGAAGAGGTAAAAAATTATTTAAAAAAACACGATTATCCAGATGTTATAACTATAACTGCAAATGGAGAACCTACTTTATATTCACAATTAAACAAACTCATTGATTTATTAAACAGTTTAAAGGGAAAAAGTAAACTTTTAATTCTAACAAATGGTTCAACAATTAACAGGAAAGATATACAGGAAGCTCTACTAAAGTTAGATATAGTAAAGGTTTCCCTTGATGCAGTTTCAGAAAAAATATTTAAAAAAGTTGACAGACCAATACAAAATATATCAGTGAAAAATATATTAGATGGACTTATAGAATTTAGAAAGAAATTTAAAGGTGAATTGATTATAGAAATACTTGTCGTTAAA
>JALSPY010000038.1 GCA_026985705.1 Hydrogenothermaceae bacterium
AAGGCTTACTCTTTAGATGAAATATTAGATGATAAAGATATAGATATAGTTGTAGAGCTTGTTGGTGGTTTAGACTTTCCCTACAAACTTATTAAGGAATGTATAAATAGAGGAAAACATATAATAACTGCAAATAAGCATCTTTTAGCAGAAAAAGGTAAAGAGATTTTTTCACTTGCAGAGAAAAAAAATATAAGAATTGGTTTTGAGGGAGCAGTAGCAGGTGGAATACCAATAATTAAGGCTTTAAGGGAAAGTTTAGTTGGTAATAGAATAGAAAAAATCTATGGAATACTAAACGGAACAACTAATTATATTCTTACTGAGATGTATGGTAAAGGGAAAAACTTCAATGATGTATTAAAAGAAGCTCAAGAGCTAGGTTATGCAGAGGCAGACCCTACATTAGACATAAATGGTGTAGATGCAGGACATAAGATAGCTATCTTAGCGTCTCTATCATACGGAGGATTTTTAAACTTCTCAGATGTTTATATTGAAGGTATAGAAGATATAGAAAAAATAGATATACAGTTAGGTAAAGAGTTAGGATACACATTAAAACTTTTAGCTATAGCTAAAGGATACGAAAATAATGAGGTAGAGGTTAGAGTTCATCCTACATTTATACCATCAGAACATCCTCTAGCTAAAGTTGATGGTGTGTTTAATGCGATAATGATTGAAGGTAATAATGTTGGTGAAAGTATGTTTTATGGAAAGGGAGCAGGAAGTTTACCTACTGCCAGTGCTGTTGTAAGTGATATTGTTGATATAGCTAAAAGTATATCCCTTGGAATAGGTAGGGAGATAGAGATAACCTCAATGAATTGGGAGCATAAAGATTTAAATTTAAAGAAAGTTTCAGATTTTTACACAAGATACTATATTAGGTTTATGGTTCCTGACACTGTGGGAATTCTCTCCAAAATAGCTGGTATTTTTGCAGAGTACAACATCAGTATAGCGGCAGTTATTCAAAAGGAAAAGGTTATTGGGTTGTATAATGGGGTTAATTCTAGTGATTTTATTCCACTTGTTCTGTTGACACATACAGCTTCAGAAAATAGCATTCAAAAGGCAATTGAAAAAGTAGAAAAATTAAATTTAACCAAAGGCAAAGCCAAAGTAATAAGAGTTGAAGATGAAGAAGAGTAAAGCTTTTTCAAAACTAAAAAGCATTTTTCATATATAAATTTAAAAACTGGATTAGTTTTCTTACTCTTTTTTGCTCTATCTTTATCTTTTCTAGCTCTTTAAATTTAACTCTTTTTAATTTTTCAATAAGAATAATATCTCTATAGGATAAATAAAACTTATCTTTCTTTTCTTTACAGTTTTTACACACAGGAGATATTAAGTCTTTATCAAGTGCATAAAAATTTTTTTCATTTAAAATGGCTCCACATCTTTGACAGTATCTAAAATCTGGTAATATTCCATTTAGCATTATGAATTTGACTAAAAAATTTAATTTATCTATCTCTGGAGATTTTGAGATTGTTAGGTAGTATAGAGCTTTTTTTAACAGTATAAACAGTTTTTCATCCGGGAAACTAACATAGTTAATAAATAGATTAAGAAAAAAGTATCCAATATAAAATTTCTTTAAATTTTTACTAAACTCTAAAGAAAGATTTTTATAGTTATCTATCTCCTCTATATATATTTTATTTCTTCTTAAATTGAAAACTCCCTTATTCCAAGAAAAAGGTTCTGAGTAATATAAATAGGGAGATTTTAATATCTGTCCTTTAGGTATGTATATATTTTCCTTTCCCTGTTTTCTAAAGTAAACAGTTAAAGACAAGTCGTAATCTGGAATTAAATTTTTCTTTAGGACGATAAACTCATCTTTTATTAAAGTCTCCAATGCTCTACTCTAACTATTTTTTATTTTTTCTATAGAAACAACCTTTATTCTTCTTTTATCTATATCCTCAACTGTAAATCTTAACTCTTCTATCTCAATACTCTCGTTTCTGTGAGGCATCCTACCCAATGTATATATTATTAAACCTGCTACAGTTTGATATATACCCTTTGGAAGTTTAACTCCCATTAAAGTTTCTATTTCCTTTATATCAATTCTACCGTCAACCTGAATTTTATTTTTAGTTAACTGTTTAAGTATCATATTTTTATCTTTATTTCGCTTATAAAATTCATCACCTATATCTCCAACTATCTCCTCTAAAACATCCTCAAGTGTTATTATTCCCATTGTTGCTCCCCTTTCGTCTACTACTACAACCATATGGTCTCTAAACTTTCTAAAACCCTTTAAAACATTTGGAAGACTTGCAAATTCTGGAACTAATCTTATTGGTTTAGCATAATTTAGTATAGGCTCTTCCGGTTTAGCATTTTTCAAATCAAAAGCTCTAATTATATACTCTATAGCATCAATTCTCTTATTATATACAGGTATTCTTGAAAATCCTGTATTTTTAAAAATTGGAATAATATCTTTAACTTTAACTGATTTATCTACTGCCACAACATCTGAAAGTGGAACGACTATCTCACTAAGTCTTCTCTGATTAAAAAGTAAAACATTTACTATAATCTTTTTCTCTAAATCTTCTATCTCCCCACCTTCAGTTAGTAGAAGGTCTATTAGCTCATCTCTAGATAGTATTTTATCTTCTTTTCCCTTTACCCTGAATAAGAAGAAAACTATCTTTGTTATAAACTTTGCAAGAAGTATTAAAGGATATAAAACTTTTCTAAAAAACTCTAAAATGGGGATTATAAAGTATATAATTTTATCTGCATAATGTTGGAAAACACTTTTAGGAAGTATTTCTCCAAACAGGAGAGTAATAACTATTATACTTTCAGCAAAAAGCTCTTCTTTTGATTTTAAAAAAGGAATAAAATATCCCAATTCATGAAGAAAGCTTACAAACAAAGATGTAATACTAACAATACTTAGTGTAGTTCCTATTAATGTTGTTGCCACATAATCATCAAAATGTTTTTCTAAAGCCTCATAAACTTTTTTTGCTTTTTCATTTCCCTCTTTAGCTAAATATTTAAGTTTCGTTCTATTTACGGAGAATAAAGCTAACTCTGAGCCTGAAAAGAAAGCTTCTAATATTAGAAAAAACAGGATGGCTATAAGATAGCTAAGCATTATTTACCTCTTGCTTTCTGTCTTGGTCTTCTTTTTCTAATTTTTGTATTATTACAGCTATAACTCTGTTTCTATCCATCTTTTTAATCTTTAACTTGAAGTTTTTATAAACTATTTCCTCATTTTCCTCTGGTAGTCTCTGTAAGAGATATAGAATGAAACCTGCCACTGTATCAAAATCGTAATCTTCAGGTAATAATATTCCTATCTCTTCCTGTAATGTTTCTACTCCAAGTTTTCCTGAAACTTCCCAAGTTAAGTTATCTATCTGTTTTATATAAATATCTCCATTATCATTTTCCTTATCATTTTCCTCTGGTAGCTCTCCAACGATGTATTCTAGAATATCCTGTAAGGTTATCAGTCCTACAACTGTTCCGTGTTCATCAATAACTATTGCCAAATGAATTCTTTCCTTCTCAAACCTTTTTAAAAGCTTTAATAGATTGGTAAACTCAGGGATAAAAATACATTTTTTTATATAGTTATCTATACTATTATTTTTCCCTTCTAGCTTAGCCAAGATTATATCTTTTACATACAAAATTCCGACTATATTATCCAAATTTTCCTTGTAAACAGGTATTCGACTAAACTCTGTATTTTTAAGTTTATCTAAGGCTTCCAATATAGTTAAACCGACAGGTAATGCGAATATATCTCTTCTAGGTGTCATTATTTCACTTACATGTGTTTGATGGAGTTGTAATGTTGCCTCTATAAATTCTTTTTCTTCATAAGTAAATATATTTTTCTCAACTCCAACTGTTATTATTGAAAGAATATCTTCAATGGACAGCTTATGGCTTTCTATAGGTAGCTCTAAACCTAACTTTTTTAATATGTATTCTGAAAATTTCATAAATATAAATCTAAATGGAGTTACTGCTATGTAGAAAACATAAAAAGGTTTTACTGCAAAAAATGCATATTTTTCTGGATAATAACTTCCAATAGTTTTAGGTGTAATTTCCCCAAAGGTTAAGATAAGAACAGTCATTATTAATACACCTATAAAGAGATATTCTGCTCCAAATTTATCTATTATTATTTTTGACATTACCGCAGAAGCAGTAATATTAACCAATTCATTTCCAATTAAAAAAGTTATAACTAAGCTTTTAGGATTTGACCTTATCTTTTCAACTAATCCTGCTGTTTTGTTCCCCTTGTTCTTTAATCTTTTAATTTTCAGATAATCAAGTGAAAAAAAGGAGCTTTCTATAGCTGCAAAGAATGCAGATAAGAACATAAGTATTATTATTGATAGAATTCCAGTTAATAACTCCAAATCGAAAATCTCCTTAAAATTTTCAAAC
>JALSPY010000039.1 GCA_026985705.1 Hydrogenothermaceae bacterium
CCTCTACCAAATACATAAGGGTCACCACTTTTTAATCTTCCAACTGTTAACCCTTCCTTTGCGAACTCATACATTATTCTGTTTATATCCTCCTGTCTTACCGATAGCTTACCTTTCTGTTTCCCAACATAAAGAATTTTCGTTTTTGAAGGCAGTAATTCTACAATTTCATCGCTAATTAAATGGTCTATTAAGGCTATGTCTAGCTTTTTAAAACTTTTCAAAGCTTTTATGGTTAATAGCTCTGGGTCTCCTATTCCACAACCAATTAAATAGACTTTTCCTTTTTTCATTACTCTAACTCTCTGAATTTTTATCTCTTCAAGCTTTTTCATTTTTTTAAGCAAAAGAAATGCCAATAGGTGAAATAATCTGTTGAAATATCTAAATGAAGGTTAATTGATAAATTGATAACCGAATTAATTACAATTTTGTTTATTTTCTCAATTTATATATTAACAATATTGTTTATATAATACTGACAATTTTGTAATAAGGTGTAAATAAATTAAGAATTAAAAAAATTTATGAGTTATCGCAAAAACTCAATGATTTAATGAAGAAATTTTTATTATTTTAAATAATCGAAAGAATAAAAGAAAAAGAAAGAAAATAGAGTAATTATTCTATTGTTTGAACCCATTTTTTAAGTAAGTGTCCATTTTTCCATATATCAACATTTGGATTATCTATAGAGGATGCAGTGATAAGTATCTCTTCAGTTGAGAAAACCAAAGATATAACAGGAGCTCTTAAGTTTTCTATTTTGTAAAGTAATTTCCCTGTTTCTTCATCATAAACATCTACAGTCTTATCTATCTTACCTACGGCTAACTTTTTATTTTCAGGGGAGATATTAGCAGATAGAATAGGCATTCCAAAATTAAACTCTTTTACAGTTGATAAATCGTTAGAATTTAAAATTTTTACTTTACCTTCGTTTAAAGCAACTATAAGATATTTACCATCTTTAGAAATTTCAATGTCATTTATTTTTTGTTGAGATAAATTAACAGTTTTTTCAACTTTGTCAGTTGACATATTAAAAACAAATAATGTTCCGTTAACAGAACCTATGTATATTTTGCCATCTTTAGCTTTAGAGAAACTGTATTCTTCTCCAAGAGATATTTCAGCTTTTATATCTCCTGTCTTTCTATCAGCTATTTTCACAATTCCATCACTAGTTATATAGTATATTTTAGTATTATCTTTACTAAAGGCTATTCCTTTACTTTCCATTAAATACATTTTTGATAAGACAGGAGAAGCAGTTTTCATATCCCAAACAAGAATTTTGTCGTGTTTTTTATCTTTATCCTTTAAAGCATAAGCCATCTTTCTAATTGGTTTTATACCTGCCACATACTCACCATTATCAGATATTGCAAAATTTATAAACTTATCAAAGTTTCTTACATCTTTAGGGTCATATAAGGATATTTGAGGTTTAAACTTTTTTAAATCCCAGAAGTATATTCCAGCTTTTCCCATAGTTACTAGATATTTATAATCAGGTGTGAATGTTATAGGACCATATGCTTGAACAGGTGGAAGCTGAACATCTTCTAAAACGTATGTAATATTAAATTCATCTCCCTTTTTAACCTTTAAACTAAATGTATCTGTGTAAGGTGGTTTAGAAACTGTTATCTTATGTAAACCTGCATCTAACTCAACAGTTTGTGGAAATGTTCCATAATCTTTACCATCTATTATAAGTTTTGCGTCTGATGGTTCAGCATTAAAATGTAATACTGCCTTTTCAAGATTAACAAATAATTCCGTTGTTTTTCCATACTCTATATTTACAACTCTTTTTGTTCCTACAGTTCCAAGTTTAAAAGTTATTTCATGCTTTCCAACATCTATTTTAGTTTTTAAAGGAGTTTTCCCTAAAGGTTCTTTTCCCTCTAATACTTCAGCTCCCTCAGGCTTAGAGTTTATCTCTAAAACTCCTTTAGGAGTTGGTTTAAAACTTAGTTTCGTTGTATGGTCATAGTAAATCTGAACATTTTTTTTAGTCTCTAAATCATAGGGAGATGTAGCAACTGTTATTGTGTATTTATCTTCTCTTAATTCAGTTTTTAATGGAGTTTTACCTATATGTTTACCATTAATATAAACATCAGCCCCTTTAGGTTCATCAATTTCTAAGGTCCCCTTCCCTTCACAGCTTGCTAAGAGAAATATTGTAATAAATAGACCAAAAAATGAAAAAATCTTCCTCATCCCTTGCTACCTCTTAAAAGTTTATATTAAATATTTCTTATCGTAATAAAGTTAGTTAGTTTTTACTATCTTATCAACATTATAATTTAACAATAATTACATAATCAAATTATAATATTTGATAAGATAAAAAAATAATAGAAAAAGAAAAAAGATAGTAAAGATATCTTAGATATCTTAAATTATTAACCTTAATCTTAGTTTCCAATTTAGAAAAAATAAAAATAAAATTTTCTGACAGCCAATTGATAACCCTTTTAGTTTATGCTTCAATTTCCCATTTGTGAACTTACGAGTATGAAAAGATATTAAAAAGTAAAAGGGAAAATATATGAAGGTAATAATGGAAGTAGATAATAGTTTGGATATAAGCTTACCTTGAAAATAGCCACATATGAACAACCTATATCATTCAATATAATTCCAGTTTCAAAACACGATATAAATGCATTAGAGGAATTTAAGTAAGAACTAATACATTTAAATATAGAGTTAGAGGCAATAAAGAAAGGAAAAATTGATAATAAACAGAGAGGAAAACAATCTTTTTGAAAAAAGTTGGGGAAAAAAATAAAAACAACATTTAGCAGGTTAAAGTATATGGGAATTGAGAATATTAAGGCTGTTTCTTTTAAAAAAGTTTAAAAGATAAAGAAAAGAAAAATAAAATTAATTTTACCTTGTATTCTGTTTCTTCCTTGGCATTTCCATACTGAAAACTAAAGATAACCATATAATTGTTAAAACTCCTAAAGCATAAAAAACTTTATCATAACCAAACTGCATTAAATAACCAGCTAAAGCTCCACCAAAGAATGCTCCTAAAAACTGTGATGTATTGAAAACTCCTGAAGCCGTTCCTTTTACTTGAGGTTTTGCATACTTACTCATTAATGACGGCATAATAGGTTCTAAAACCATAAAACCTGTAAAGTAAATTATGATTGATATTACTGCTGGTATAAAAGCATTTTCAAATTTTATAAATAATCCAAAAGATATTAAAAGAATTAGTATTCCTAAAATCTTTATCTCTTTTATTAAACCTTTTTTCTCAGCAAGTATTGTTGTTGGGACCATAATAACAAGTCCAACTAAAAACATTATTAGATATACTTTCCATAAATCTGCTTCAGGTATAAATTTTTTCAATATTAAAGGTGCAGTTGTAAATACTGCGGTTAGCCCCATATGTAAAACGAACATACCAAAATCCATTTTTAAAAGATTTTTATCCCTTAAAACCTCTCCTAAATATGAACCTGTAAACTCTGCATCTTCATGATGAACTATAACTTTAGGTCTAGGTAATCCCCAAATTATGTATGGGATTGATATTAAAGCTAATAAACCTGTAAAAACAAATACTCCTGCTAATCCAAAGTGTGAAGCTAACCATGGACCTAATACCATACCAAAGGCAAAAGCCATACCTATGGAAGCTCCAATTGTAGCCATAGCCCTCGTTCTTATCTCTTCTCTTGTTAAGTCTGCTATTAATGCTATAACCACAGATGAAACAGCTCCAGCTCCCTGTAAAAACCTTCCAAGTATTAGCATATATATATCATGCTGATATGAAGCATAAGCTGCTAAAAAACTACCTAAAATGAATATGATAGTTGAAAAAATAAGAATAGGTATTCTCCCTATTTTATCTGAAAGTAAACCGTAGGGTATCTGTAAAAAGGCTTGTGTAAGACCATAAGCACCTATTGCTATTCCAACTAAAAAGGATGTAGCCTCCGGAAATTTATGAGCGTATATACTCAAGACTGGTAAAACTAAAAATAGACCTAGCATCCTTAGTGAGAAAACTCCTGCCAGTCCCAATGTGGCTTTTTTCTCTTCAGGAGAAAAATCCTTATCTATCAATTTCAACCTCCTTTATATTAATGTTATAAAAAAATTTTAATACTAAACAGTAAAATTTATATGAGCTTGTTTATTGATATAAGTCTAAACCAAATTAGTTAGTGAATACAAACCTATCTATTCTGTCTGCAATTCTATCTAATGCTCCCTTTTCACCTAATAGTGCTTTTAAGTTAGATAACTCTTCTTTGATTTGTGTGTATTCTTTTTTATCTAGCATAGTATTAATAGAATAGTTAGCTAACTTCACAGGATTACAGTCTTCCTGTAAAAATTCTTTAATGATTTCTCTGTTTAATATTATGTTTGGTAAACCTAAATAGTTT
>JALSPY010000040.1 GCA_026985705.1 Hydrogenothermaceae bacterium
AACATATCTAAATGTGCATGTGTATCTATCATCTTTAATCCTCTAATACGAATATTTTTTCTTTACTTGTTTCTCCCTTTACTAGCTTTATCCGTGATTTAGGAATTTTAAAATATTTAGACAATAGCTCTATTACTCTTTTATTAGCTTTCCCCTTTTCAGGAATAGCAGTTGTTTTAACTTCAAAATAATCTTTATCTAACTCTTTTATCTCTTCCTTTCTAGCGTTAGGTTTAACTTTGACTTTTATCCTTCTCATCTCTATTCTCTTACATCAAAAGCATTTTTTATATGATTTATTTTATCTTTATAAATTGAGATTACATCAAATCTGATTTCGTTAAATTCTAAATCAGGATTAGTTTTTAAAAATATCTCGGCAGTTTTTACTAAGGAGTTTATCTTTTTCTGTGTAATACTTTCCTCTCCAACTCCGAAATTTAAACTATTTCGACCCTTAACCTCTACAAATACTAAATTATTATCTTTATCTAAAGCTATAATGTCTATTTCTCCATATCTTGAGAAAAAATTTTTTTTAATTAATTTATAACCATTCTTTTTTAGATAGTTTTCAGCTAAATTTTCAAAGTATTTCCCTTTTTCCCTATTATTCATTTTTTTGTTTTTTACTCTTTGATTTAGTTTCTAAACTATCTTTATATTTTTCCTTTAAATATATGTATGCTTCCCTTGCCGCTTTAGTTTCAGCCTCCTTTTTAGATTTTCCAGCTCCTGAGGTTGTAATCTCGTTCTCTACTACACACTCCATAGTAAATACCTTTTTATGCTCTGGACCTTCAGCTGATACAAATTTGTACTGTGGTACAATTCCAAATAGTTTTTGAGTAAGTATTTGTAAAATAGATTTGTAATCCCTAGGAATATTTCCACTTTTTATGTCTTCTATAACTTTTTCTTTAAAAAGTTTATTAAAAATTTCTCTAGGTTTTTCTATTGAATAATTATTATCTATGTATATAGCTCCAAATAGTGCCTCAAAAACATCACATAATAGAGTATCTCTTTCTCTTCCCCCTTGTTGTTCCTCTCCTGTGCTTAAAAATATAAACTCATGTATTTTTATACTTCTTCCAAGTTTTGCCAAGTAAGTTTCACTGACAACAGCTGACCTTATCTGAGATAACTCTCCCTCTCTAGCCTTTGGAAAAGTTTTCATTAAAATCTCACTCATTATTAAGGAGATAACCGCATCTCCTAAAAACTCAAAAACCTCATAATCTTTAAGTTTTGATTTTTTTTCTGAAACAAAAGAGCTATGTGTTAAAGCAGTAAAAAGTAAAGATTTGTCATTGAAGTTATAACCTATAATGTTTTCAAACTGGGAAAGTTTTTCTTTAATCTCTACAGGTATTTCACTATTCATAAGCCTTAAATACTAAACAAGCATTTGTTCCACCGAAACCAAATGAGTTAGACATTGCTATTTTTACAGGATAACCTACCGCGTGGTTAGGTGTGTAATCTAAATCACATTCAGGGTCAGGATTTTCTAAATTAATTGTTGGTGGAATAATACCTGTCTCTATAGTTTTTACTGTAGCTACAGCTTCAACTCCACCAGCGGCACCTAATAAATGCCCTATCATAGACTTTATAGAGCTTATCTTTAATTTGTAAGCATAATCTTTAAATAGTTTTTTAATAGCTAATGTTTCAATCTTATCATTCATTGGTGTAGATGTTCCGTGAGCGTTAATATAATCAACCTCTGATGGATTTACCCTTGCATCTTCTAAAGCCATTCTCATAACTCTGTAAGCTCCATCTGCATTTTGGTCTGGAGCTGTAATATGATAGGCATCTCCAGTTAAACCATAACCTACTATCTCAGCATAGATTTTAGCCCCTCTCTTTTTAGCATGCTCCAACTCTTCTAAAACAAGAATACCTGCACCTTCTCCCATTACAAATCCATCTCTCTCTGCATCAAAAGGTCTAGAAGCTTTTTGGGGCTCTTTATTTCTTCTAGACAAAGCTTTCAAATTAGCAAAACCTGCAACACCTAGAGGCGTGATAGCACTTTCCGTTCCACCTGCAATCATTATATCAGCATCGCCCCTTTGAATAATCTTGAATGCATCCCCAATAGAGTGTGTTCCTGTTGCACATGCAGTAACTACACAACTATTAGGTCCCTTAAATCCAAACTCTATAGATATATATCCAGAAGCTATGTTTGATATACCTGAAGGTATAAAGAAGGGGGATACTTTTCTAACTCCCTTCTCTAATAAAAGTGTTTGTTGTTCTTCAATATCTCTAAGGCCGCCGATACCGGTTCCAACTATTACACCTGCTCTAGTAAGGTCTATTTTGTCTAACTCTAACCCTGCATCTTTAACTGCCTCTTTACTTGCTACATAGGCAAATTTGACGAAATCACTCATCTTTTTTATTAATTTTGCAGGTATGTGTTTTTTAGGGTCAAAATCTTTAACCTCACCAGCTATATAAACCGGTAAATGATATTTATGTGGGTCAAATCTTTTAATTATATCAACACCACTCTTTCCTTCTATTAATGAATTCCAAAAATCTTCTACATTATTTCCAATAGGAGTAATAGCACCTAAACCGGTAACGACGACCCTTCTCATACCATCAACCTCTATGATTTATTAACCTAATTTACTTTGAATATAATCTATTACATCTTTTACAGTTTGTATTTTTTCAGCATCCTCATCTGGAATTTCAATATCAAATGCCTCCTCAAACGCCATAATAAGCTCTACAACATCCAAACTATCAGCTCCTAAATCATCAACAAACTTACTTTCAGGCTTTATTTGGTCAACTTCAATACCTAATTGCTCAGCTATAATCTCCTTTACTTTTTCTTCAATGTTGTTTGCCATTTTTTTTAATCCCTCCTTAAATTTTATTTATATTTAATAACATACTAATACATACCACCATTTACATGGATTGTTTCACCTGTTATATATGAAGCTTTCTCCGATGCTAAAAATAGAACTACATTAGCAACATCTTCAGGTTGTCCAAATCTACCTAAAGGTATCTGCTTTAAATAAGTTTCCTTTATATCTGTAGGTAAAACACCTGTCATATCTGTTTCTATAAATCCAGGAGCTACTGCATTAACTGTAATATTTCTTGGAGCCAACTCTTTAGCTAAAGATTTTGTAAATCCTACTAAACCAGCTTTAGTTGTTGAATAATTTACTTGTCCAACATTACCAGTAAAACCTACTACAGATGTAATATTTATAATTCGTCCCCATTTTTTCTTTATCATTCCTTTAACTGCCAACTGGGTAATTTTGAATGTCCCAGTTAGGTTAACATTTAACACATCTTCCCAATCTTTCTCTTTCATTCTTATAAAGAGTGTATCCTTTGTTATTCCTGCATTGTTTACAAGAATATCAACCTTACCTACAGTTTTCTCTATATCCTTCCAAACATTTTTTATATCACCTGATAGGTCTAACTGAAATCCATAAGCTTCAACGCCGAACTCATTTCTTATATTTTCTGCAACTATCTCAGCAGTTTCTTTATTTCTACCTGTAATAACTACAGTTGCACCTTCTTTAGCGAAAGCTACTGCTATAGCCTTACCTATTCCTCTTGTTGAGCCTGTTATTAATGCTACCTTTCCTTTAAATTCCACTATATTCCTCTAAATTTTATATAAAAAGCTTTCTTAATTATAACATAAAATCTGATTTTTCTTTTTGATTTCAAGAAGTTAAATACACTTCTTAAAAAATGGAGTTTTTTATTGATTTATAATAACTTGTTAATAAATTTTATTGTTGTTTATGGAGGTTTAAGATGATAAAGCAAGATTATATTGATGTGGAAGAAATAAAGAGAGTATTGCCCCATAGATATCCATTTTTAATGATAGATAGAATTATAGAGTTAGATTTAGAGAATTTAAAAGTTAAGGCAATAAAAAATGTTAGTGTAAACGAATATTTCTTTCAAGGTCATTTTCCAAATTTACCAGTAATGCCGGGAGTTTTAATTATAGAGGGAATGGCTCAGGCAGGAGCTTATATGATGATGAAGAAAGCAAATGTTGGACAAGATGAAAACTATACAGTTTTATTTGCTGGTATAGAAAATGCAAAGTTTAGAAAACCAGTTGTTCCGGGAGACCAGATAGTCTATGAAATAGAGGGAATTAACATAAAAAAAGCTATGGGAAAAATTAAAGGTGTTGCAAAGGTTGACGGACAGATAGTTTGTGAAGCTATTCTGTTAGCTGCTGTTAGAAAGAATAAATAAATTTATAACTGAAGGTTATTTATGAAAAATCTTAAAATTAAAAACTTCGGAAGAATTAAAGAGGGGAATATAAATTTTGGAGATTTAACTGTTTTTGTTGGACCTCAGGCAACAGGAAAAACTTTAGTT
>JALSPY010000041.1 GCA_026985705.1 Hydrogenothermaceae bacterium
TTCCCTGTCTAAATCTTTATTTGTAGCAGAAATAACTCTAAAATCAACTTTTATCTTTTTATTACTTCCAAGTCTTGTAAACTCTTTTTCTTCCAAAACTCTTAATAATTTAGCCTGTGCTGATAAACTCATATCAGCAACTTCATCTAAAAATAGCGTCCCTCCATCTGCAACTTCCAGTTTGCCAATTTTTTTAGAGACTGCTCCTGAAAAAGCTCCCTTCTCATAACCAAAAAGCTCTGCTTCTATAAGCTCATCTGGAATAGCGGCACAGTTAATATCTACAAATGGTTTATCTCTCCTATCACTTAAATAATGAATACTTTTTGCCACTAACTCTTTACCTGTTCCATTTTCTCCAAGTATCATTACCCAAGCATTGGTTTTTGCAACTTTCTCTATCTGTTTTTTTAGATTTTGTATAGGTTCACTTTCCCCTATTATCTCTATATCTTTAAACTCTTTTTCCTTTAGAAACTTATACTCTATATCTTTTTTTAACTCTCTGTATGCCCTCTCAACTGTAGATAATAGACTGTCCATAGATATAGGTTTCTCTAAAAAGTCGTATGCACCTTCCTTTAATGCTTTTACTGCAACAGGTATATTGGCATGACCGGAAATCATTATAATTTTTGTTTTAGGAGTTTGTTTTTTTATAAATGGGATTAAGTCTAAACCTTCTCCATCAGGAAGCCAAACATCAATTAATGCTACATCAAATATATTACTTTTTATCTTCTCCTTTGCTTCTTTTAAGGAGTATGCAACATCTACATCATAACCTTCATCTTCCAAAATATCCTTTAAAAGTTCAGTTATATTTCTTTCATCATCTACAACTAATATAGACATTATTATCTCTCCATTTTATTATCCTAATGCAATATCTAAAAACATCATTAATATAAAACCTAATATTAATCCTGTTGTTGCCTCCTTTTCAAAACCTTTTTTATGTGTTTCTGGAATTATCTCCTTGCTTATAACAAATATCATAGCTCCTGCAGCAAAAGACAAACCTATAGGTAATATTAAGTTATAAAATCCAAAAGTTAACATTCCAACTAAACCACCTATAGGCTCAACTATTCCTGTTAGAAATGTTATAAATATGGCAAATTTTTTACTATATCCTGATATTAGAAGGGTTAATGCTATTGCTAATCCTTCAGGTATGTTTTGAATTCCTATACCGGTTGCTACTGCTAACCCATTTCCTATATTTCCTGTCAAAAAACCTAATGCTGAAGACATTCCCTCTGGAAAATTATGAATTGTAATAGCTAATGTGAAAAGCCAGAGTTTTTTTAGATTTATACTATTATTATTATTTCTAATTAAATATTTATGTATATAATCATCTGATATAAATATATCAGCTATCCAAAAAACTACTGTCCCTAGCATAAATCCAAAGGATACAGTTAAAGCAATTAAAAATTTACTAGTTAATAATTCATTTAAAATCTCTATAGATGGACTTAACAGAGAAAAGAAGGAAGCAGAAAGCATTATACCTGCACTGAAACCTAGAGAAATATCTCTAAATTTTTCTGATATTTCCTGCTTAAAAATTATAAAAAAAGCTCCTAATACTGTTGTAATTCCTGCAAGTAAACTACCTAAAAATCCTAATAGATAAGGATTTCCCATTATATATCTAAATTTCTAACTTCCTTAGCATACTTCATTATAAAGTCTCTTCTAGGCTCAACTTTTTCTCCCATGAGTATACTGAATATTTCATCTGCTAAAGCTGCATCTTCAAGGGAAACTTGAATAAGTCTTCTCGTTTTAGGGTTCATTGTTGTTTCCCATAACTGCTCTGGGTTCATCTCACCTAGACCTTTATATCTTTGTATCTCTATTCCTGCCTTTCCTAATTCAAATAGCTTTATGAATATATCTTCATAACTGTCAATTAATATTTCATCGTTTTTATACTTAACTTTAATTGGTAGCTTACCGATGAGAGTTTCTATACTTCTCTTTAACTCTAAAAGTTTTATATATCCATATGAAGATATAAAGTCTAAATCAATTTTATTTACAATATTTTGAATTCTTCCTTCCTTCTCTAGAATGATATTAAAACAACCTTCATTTTCATCTACTCTGTGGTAGATTTTATAATCCTTTAATTCTTCCTTCAGTAATTCAGTTAATCTTTTAACTTTTTCTTCATCTAATAAACTTTCCTCTGTAATACCTTCTTTTATAAGAATATCTAATAGTTTTCTATCAATTCTTTTCGATAAAGTTTCTTTTAACTCTTTAAACTCCCTTGATAGATTTATTAGTCTTTTAATCTCTTCCTTTGATAAATCTAGCTCTAAAAATTTAAGCTCATCAACTGCAAAATTGATAATTAATCTGTTTAACTCATTATCATCTTTAACATAAATTTCTTTTTTCCCTTTCTTTATTTTGTAAAGAGGTGGTTGGGCAATATAAAGATAACCATTTTTTATAAGCTGTGGAAAATATCTGTAGAATAAAGTTAACAGTAAGGTTATTATATGAGAACCGTCAACATCTGCATCTGTCATAAGGATAATTTTATGATATCTCAATTTAGATAAATCAAAACCTTCGCTTTCATCTTGAGTAGGTAAACCTATACCTGTCCCAATGGCATTTATGATAGACCTAACTTCTTCATTTGAAAGAATTTTGTCTATTCTAGTTTTTTCAACATTAATGATTTTCCCTTTTAATGGAAGAATAGCCTGTGTTCTTCTATCTCTTCCCTGTTTAGCAGAACCACCTGCACTTTCTCCCTCAACTATAAAAAGCTCACATATTGTGGGGTCTGTTTCTGAACAATCTGCAAGTTTACCCGGTAGAGAGCTATCCTCTAAGAAGGATTTTCTTCTAGATACTTCCTTAGCCTTTTTAGCTGCTTCTCTAGCTATAGCTGCCTCTACTGCCTTCTCTATTATCTTTGTAGCAATACCTTTATTTTTTTCAAAATAGTTTATTAAGTAGTCATAAACGATATTTTCAACAACTTTTTTAACTTCCTGATTACCTAGTTTTGATTTTGTTTGTCCTTCAAATTGAGGCTCAGGAACTTTTACAGATATGACAGCTGTTAAACCTTCTCTTAAATCTTCTCCTTTTATTCCACCTTTTAATTCCTTTGGAAGTCTCATTCCTGAAGCTGTCTTATTTATAGCTTTAGTTAATGCAGACCTGAAACCGCTTACATGTGTTCCACCATCAACGGTTTTAATATTGTTGACGAAGCTCTCTATAACTTCGTTATAGCTTTTTGTATATTGAAAGGCAACTTCAACTAATATTTTATCCTGCCCATCATTTACATATATTATTTCCTCAAAGAGGGGCTCTTTAGCTTGATTTAAAACTTTAACAAAATCTTTTATACCTTCATTATACAAATACTCTTCCCTTATGCCTGTTTTTTCGTCTTCTACAACAAATCTAACACCCGGTAATAAAAAAGCTAACTCTCTACATCTTTTTGAAATAATATCAAATTTAAACCTAACAGTTTCAAATATACTATCATCAGGCATAAATCTTATTTTTGTTCCTCTTTTATTAGTTTTTCCAATAACTTTAAGCTCTGTTTTTGGTTTACCATATTCATACTCTTGTCTATAAACTTTTCCATCTCTATAAACTTCTACAACTAGCCATTTTGAAAGAGCATTTACAACTGAAGCACCTACTCCATGCAATCCACCTGAATACTGGTAAGCTTTTTTAGAAAACTTTCCACCTGCCCCAAGTTTCGTAAATACCATCTGAACTGCCGGTAAACCTGTTTTAGGATGAATATCTACAGGTATTCCCCTTCCATCATCTTCAACTGTGATAGAACCATCTTCGTGGAGTATAACGGTTATATTTTTGGCAAATCCTGCCATTGCTTCATCAACTGCATTGTCTATAAGCTCCCAAACGAGATGGTGTAGTCCTTTCTCCGATATATCTCCTATATACATTGCAGGTCTAGCTCTAACGTGGTCTAGACCTTCTACTATATCTATAGCTTCAGCACTGTATTCAATGTTCATATTTTTGTTTTTTTCCATTTATTAATTACTCCATTGACTAAGGGTTTTTTTTATATTTTATCATACAGCTAATAGGTTAAATTTGGGTGAAGGTTGTATTTTAGAGCTTCTATTAATAATAGTTATCATTTAACTTTGCATTTTTAATAGAAATATATTTTCTGCGTAAGTTGGCTTACTATAAGGATTTCCGAGAATATAACAGAAAATATATTTGCATTACTGAAGGGTCAATGCAAATTACTTGCTTTTCCAGTTATTCTGTTTTATACTAACAAACAACTGATAAAATTTTTCTTTTCTAGAAGAAGGCTTATTTAGAACCTCTACGGGCTACTTGGTAATAGAATAAGTTTAAAAG
>JALSPY010000042.1 GCA_026985705.1 Hydrogenothermaceae bacterium
AACCAAACGGGATATGTAAAAAAGAAAAACAAAACAATAAAAAGAGGAAGTAGCCGTAAGTCTGGCAGGTAAATTTTCTGTCAGATAGCGGTAGCAAGGTGTGGTGACCACCTGTGTAGGGTAAGGTTGCATTAAGCGACAAACCCCTACAGAAGCTACCGATTTTAATCGGTAGTAGTTCACTCTTCCTTTAGCCTTATTTAATATTTATTATTTTTAATTACCTAATAAACTGAATACCATTGTAGATGAGATATTAAAATTGATAGGACACAGGCATAAAACAAACAAACCAAAATTTTCTGACAGTGGATTGATAGCCTTTTTAGTCAATGCTTCAACTTCATATTTGTGAACTTTCAAGGATGGGAGGATGTAAGAAAGTGAAGTGGAAAATATATAAAGGTAATAATGGGAATAGAGAATAGTTTGGATATAAACTTGCATTGATAATAAATACATATGAATAACCTAGTATTATTCAATATAATTCCAGCTTCAAAACACAATATAAATGCATTAAAGGAATTTAAGGAAGAATAAAACATTTAAATATAGAGTTAGAGGCAATAAATAAGGGAAAAATTCATAATAAGCATAGAGGAAAACAATCTTTTTGAAAAAGTCAGGAAAAAAATAGAGACAACATTTAGCAGATTAAAGTATATAGGAATTGAGAATATTAAGGCTGTTTCTTTGGAAGGTTTTTTAACTTAAATTTACTTTTTTATTTTAGCTTTACAGTTTTAAATTATTCTTAAGGTTTTAATTGGAGATTAAGGTAATATTTCATTTACAGTTTTTGGAATTCTTTTAATATTCGCAATGGTTAATTGCAATTTAAATATCCATCTTAATTCGGTCTTGGTATAAAGTTCAAAGGTAGATAGATAATTTTAAGAAAAAATAAAATATAAATGGCAAAAGAGGAAAAAACAATTTAATTTTGGTCTACGTAGTTTGGTCCAAACTGTGGTGGGTTATTATCCCAAGCTTTAGCTCTTGCAGTATCAGTATCATTCCATAGTTTTTGATAATCTGGCCATTCTGATTTCTCATCATATTTCTCTTTTCCTCTTCTAGCAATAAAGTCATCAGCTATCTGAGATAATTGTTCTTTATTTAAGATCCAACCTCTTCTTGTGTAAGTAGATATATCGTATATATCTGTATGTATTATACAAACTGTAGGACAAGCTAAAGTGCATAAACCACAAAACATACATTTTCCTAAATCCATATCAAATTGGTCTAAAACCTTTAAACCATGATGTGGATGGTCTTTAGGGACATCTAACTTTTTAGCTTTAATAACAAATATCTCCGGAACTGGACATGCTGCTTGACAAAACTTACATGCAATGCATCTAGTTTCTCCTTTTTCTGGAGGCTTAATTTTTAATTTTTTTACCCAAGCATTAAAATCGTCCTTTTCTGTTCCATCAACATTTCTTAATCCATGGACACCTCTAAATCTAGGTGCAGGCTCTACAACTTCATAGGGAAAATCTACAGTTATAACCTTTCTAAAAAGGTGTTTTATAGTTGTTTTTAAACCTTTCATAAAATCTAAGAAGAATATCTTTTCAGCTAAAGATTGAGGTTTTATATTTCTATTTAAGCCAACCTTTTTTATTCCCATTTTAATTACCCTCCTTATCTATCAGTTTCCCCAACAACAGGGTCTATTGTGGAAAGTAAAGTAATAGCATCTGCTAAAGGTCTTCCAATTATTGCTTTAGTAAACACCTGTAAATTATAGAAAGCACCTGACCTTAATCTAAATCTATATGGTTTTATACCGTCTTTAGGCATGTATATATACACTCCTAACTCACCTCTTGGATTATCTGCCCCTGCATAAACTTCCCCTTTCTTTAGCTTTGTCCCTCTACCATCTATAGTTATCTTCATCTTCTTGTCTTCAGGCTCATAGAAGAATGGGTCATTTTTAGACATCTTTCTTAATTTTTCTATACACTGCTCAATAATTCTTATTGACTGTCTCATCTCCTCCATTCTAACTAAATATCTGTCATAACTATCTCCCTTTTCTCCTACAGGTATATCAAACTCAACTTCTCCGTATGCATCATACTTATCTATTTTTCTTAAATCGTATGGAACTCCAGAGGCTCTAGCTACAGCTCCAGTTAATCCATACTGGTAAACATCTTCTTCTGGAATTATACATACATCTACATTTCTCTTTAACCAAATTCTGTTTCTAGTTAACAATGTTTCATACTCATTTATTCTTTGTGGTAAATCTTTTATTAAATGCTCAATTGCATCTAAAGCTCCATAAGGTAAATCAGCATAAACTCCACCAACTCTAAAGTAGTTTATAGTAAATCTTGCTCCTGTAATACCTTCAAATATATCCATTATTTTTTCTCTTTCTCTAAATGTGTATAAAAACATCGTTAAAGCACCTAAATCAAGTGCATAAGTTCCTAACCAGAGTAAATGTGAGTTTATCCTTGAGAGCTCAGCCATCATAGTCCTTATGTATTTAGCCTTCTCTGGTATTTTTTCGTGTATTCCCAGTAATTTTTCTGCCGCTATACATACTGAATGATTTTCATTTATTGCTGCTATATAATCCATTCTATCTGTATATGGAATAATCTGTTGAACGTTTAGATTTTCAGCTAACTTTTCAACTCCCCTGTGTAGCTGACCTATGATAATATCACAATCCTTTATATATTCTCCTTCCATATCAAATAAAAACCATATTGTTCCGTGTGTTCCCGGATGTAATGGACCCCAGTTTAAAACCATCTGAGATTTTTTGTTCGGCATTCTTGCCTTCTGGGTTATCTCTAAATCCTCTAAAGTCGGAAGAGCAGTATGTTTTCTTGAGTAATTCATTGTCCCTTCTAACTGGTCAAATCTCTCAGTCTCATTCAAAGAAGGCAACTCAACATCCTCTATTCCTCTTACAGGAAAATCTTTTCTAAGGGGGTGATATGGATATGTTTCCCATAGGAACATTCTAACTAAATTGTCATGTCCATCAAATTTTATTCCAAACATATCCCAAGCTTCCCTTTCTGCCCACTTTGCACCTTTCCAAAGTGGAATTAAGCTAGGAAGCCTTTCATCTGTAGCCCAAACTTTTATGATTATTCTCTCCCAGCTTTTAGGAGACATTAATATTAAAACTCCCTGAAATCTAGGGTCAGCTTTTTTTCCGTGGTCTATTACTGTCCAATCTATAAACATCTTAAATTGGTAATCTGGGTCTTCCTTTAAAAATTTAAGGAAATCTATTAAGTTTTCCTTTGGAACTTCTATAACAGGAGCTTGAGGATTGTCTAAAATTTTTATAAAACTGAATTTTTCCTGAAGTCTGTTTAGTTTTCCCTCACTTATCCAAGGCATATTTTTTTCTCCTGAAAAATTTTCAAACAGTGTTATAAATTTTATAAGTATTAAATCTTTTTATCAAGTAAAGCTTTTACCAGTTATACAAAACCTATAAATTTATCATAAATAGGGTATAAAAATTACTATTAAAATTTTTAAAGTATTAAAGTTAAGGAGAGAGAAAAATGGATAAAAAAAAATTAGAGAATTTGGAAGTTCATCTAAAAGTTGATGAAAAAATTTATCCTCCAAAGGAAATAGTTGAAAGAGCTTGGATAAAGGATTATGAAACAGTTTATAAGAAATCTATTGAAGATAAGGAGGGATTTTGGAGTGAGGTTGCTAAAGAGTTAGAGTGGTTTAAGCCTTGGGATAAAGTTTTAGAGTGGAAACATCCATATGCTAGATGGTTTGTCAATGGTAAAACTAATATAACATATAATGCCTTAGATAGACATATAAAAAATGGAAAGGGAAACAAGATAGCTTATATATATGTTGATGAAGAAGGAAATGAGGAGAAAATCACTTATAAAGAGCTATTAGAAAAAGTTGAAGCTTTAGCTAACGGATTAAAATCGTTAGGTTTAAAAAAGGGAGATAGAGTTTCTATATACATGCCTAACTCTATTGAAGCTATAGTCTCAATGTTAGCCTGTGCAAGATTAGGGATTATACACTCAGTTGTTTTTGCCGGCTTTAGTGAAGGAGCTTTAAGAATGAGAATAGACGATGCACAGGCAAGAGCAGTTATCACAGCTACATACACTAAAAGAAGAGGTAAAAAAATACCTTTACTTCCAACAGTAGAAAAAGCTATAGATGGTTTAGATAATGTAGAAAAAGTTATAGTTTGGGACAGGGATAAAGAAGGAGTTATAAAAGATAAAGGGAATAAATTTATAGATTTTAACAGTTTAATAGAGGAAAATAGAGGAAACTGTCCTCCTGAAATTATGGATGCTGAAGACCCATTATTTATTCTATATACATCGGGAACAACAGGAAAACCTAAAGGTGTTTTACATACG
>JALSPY010000043.1 GCA_026985705.1 Hydrogenothermaceae bacterium
TAGAGATTTTAAAATTACTAAAGTTTTTCATCTAGCTGCTGTTGCTTCAGTTCAAAAATCCGTTGAAGAGCCTGAATATACACATGAAGTTAACTTTGATGGAACTTTATACCTATTGGAAGAAAGCAAAAAATATAATATTGATAAGTTTATATTTGCTTCTTCTGCAGCAGTTTACGGAGACTTAGAGGATTTACCAAAAAGGGAAGATATGCCTGTAAAACCACTTACACCTTATGCAGTGGATAAATATTCATCTGAAAGGTACGCTTTGAATTATTACCATTTATATGGATTAAAAACTGTAGCTTTAAGGTTTTTTAATGTTTTTGGAGAAAGACAAGACCCTTCATCTCCATACTCAGGAGTTCTATCAATTTTTATAGATAGAATTAAAAGATTTCAGAATAGGGAAAATTCTAAAATTGTTATTTTTGGGGATGGAAAACAAACAAGAGATTTTATATATGTTAAAGATGTTGTAAAAGCTTTAATTCTTGTTTCAGAGTTAGAAGAAACAAACGGTGAAGTTTATAACTTAGGTTTAGGAAAAGAAACTTCCCTTTTAGAAATTTTAAAAATATTGGAAAAGTATATTCCAGAATTACCACCTGTGGAATTTGCTCCTGCTAGAAAGGGAGATATAAAACGCTCGTTAGCTGATATATCTAAAATTAAATCAATTGGTTTTGAACCTGATTACTCTTTAGAGGAAGGTTTAAAAAAATTGTTAAAATACGAAAAAGTAATATTAAAAGGAGAAGAGAAAATTTAATTTCTTTTAAACTTATCCGGAAGCTCTCTAGGGACTTCTCCTAAATACTCTACTTCTTCCTCTTCATTTAATCTTTTAGAAAAAGGTTTCTCCATTGTTAATTCTTCATACACATGGGCAACTAGTCCAGCAGACCTACCAATGATAAAAAATCCCTTCCCAAGTCTGTAATCAAAGCCCATCTCAGAAACAATAGAAGCTATAGCCCCATCAACATTTAGTATAAGTTTTCTACCTTTTATTTTTTCAATAGCCTTTTCCACATCTAAAGCAAATTTTACATATTTACCATAAAATCCAAGTTTTTCTGCTATCTCCAATAATCTTTTAGACCTTGGGTCAAACTCCTTATAGTATCTATGTCCATAACCGGGTATTCTCTTCTTATTGGAAAAATAATCTTTAACAACATCTTCAGGGTTTTTATCCACATTTTCTTGTATAAATTTCATAGCACCTTCCAATGCTCCACCGTGAGCTTCTCCAAAAGCTAAAATCCCAGCTCCAACACCAACATGTAAGGAATTCCCACCACTGGCAACTGCTCTAGCAGCAATAACAGAAGGAGGAGCTATAGAATGCTCCACCAGAGAAACAAAAATAGCATCTAACATTTTAGCTTCTCTTTCTTCTGGAAGCTCTCCCTTTAAAACGAGATATATTGCCTCTGAAAAAGTCAAATTTCCTACCAAATCCTCTAATTTGTAGCCTCTTACATAAGCCTCATTTCCAAAATGCCAACTTATAGCAGTTCTCCACTTCTTATTGGACATTGAATAAACCTCTTTTACTTAATTTCTTTTATAACTTCGTAAACCTCAACAGAAGGTTGTCCAGCAAAAAACTCTTTTGGTGGTTGTTTTTCATGAGCTTTTCTAAATGCTTCACTTTCAGTATATTTCTTAAATGCTTCCATATTTTCCCAAACAGTTTTTATAACAAAGTTATTGTTAGGTGGCATATTAGGGGATAACTGTTTAGGTTCTAACACTTCCATTGATATAAAACCTTCCATTTTATCTATTCCATGCTCTCCAAACTTTTCAATAGCATAACTTTTAAACTGTTCTTTATACTCTGGATTAATTGGAAACTTAACTAAAACTACAACCATAAAACAAACCTCCTATTATATTTATCTCAATTTATTAATATTTTAATATAAAAATAAAGCTATATTTTAAAATTTACGTTTAAATCAAGGAGGGAATAGGAGTATTTATTATTTCTAAATTTTTTTCTCTATCTTATTACTGGTGGGAATAAAAACTGAAATCTTATATATGAAAAAAATAAAAATTATGGAGGAGGCAAAAATATTAATTTAAAGAAGATTTAAATTTATTTAAAGCTTCTGGCAAAAATATTGAAAATAGATAACCTAACTTTATCTTGTTTGTATTAATTAAAAGTTTCCATTGAAAGTTTTTATCTATTATTACTATATCTAGTGTTTCATCCTGTAGATTTATAATGTAGTAATCACCTAAATCTGACATATCTGAGTTGTTAACTGCTTTTTTTATATATTCTGTAATATTTGCAAATAGAGCTGTAGCTTTTGGATTAGAGTTATAACCTTCAACGATAGGCAACCCTTCAGATGAATATATATCTGTAGCAATTAATCCATCTCCAAGCTCTTCTCTAGCATAAGAAATACACTCCTTCAATTTTTCTAAAATTTCTTTACCCATTTTATCTTCTCCTTAAAAAGGTTTTATATATTATATGGTTATTATTTATAATTGCAAGATAAAATATGAAAAAAAGAAAGAAACAGCTAAATCGTTATTCCTTTGATAATCTTTTATAGATAAATCTATAAACAACTGGTAATAAAATTAATGTTAAAAATGTAGATGTGAATATCCCACCTATAACCACAACTGCTATAGGTTTTTGAATTTCTGAACCTATATCATTTGTAAAAAGTATAGGCACAAGTCCTAAGGATGCAGCTGTAGCAGTGATTAATATTGGTCTAAGTCTTAATGTTGTAGCCTTACTTATAGCTGTATCTATATCGTATCCCTCTTCCAACATCTGTCTTATGTAGGAAACTAAAACAACACCATTTAAAGTGGCTATACCAAAAACTGCAATAAAACCTATAGCTGCTGGAACAGATAAATTAAATCCTGATATATACAATGCTAATATTCCCCCGATAGTGGCAAATGGAACATTAAGCATAATAAGAAGGGCATCTCTTATAGAGTTGTAATTTATAAAAAGTAGTAAGAATATTAATAAAATTGCAACTGGAACAACTATAGATAACTTTTTCATAGCCCTTTCTTGATTTTCAAACTGTCCTGCAAACTGAATAAAATATCCCTCAGGTAGTTTTATCTGATTATGTATATTCTCTCTTAATTCTTTTATAAAACTTCCAAGGTCTCTGTCTTCAATATTTAACTGAACAAGAGCATATCTTAAACCGTTTTCATGTCTAATTTTAAAGAAACCTTCCACTACCTTTACATCGGCAACATCTTTTAAAGAAAGCAGTGTTCCATCGCTTTTTTTGAAAACAGGTATGTTTTTTATTTTATCTATATCATTAAGATTGTTAGAAGGAATTTTTATAAAGATAGGGTAGCTAATAAGACCGTCCCTATACTCGTTAACTTCCACACCGGCCATATACTTTCCAACTAATGATAGTATGTAATCTATATCTAAACCATACTTATAAAGAATATCCTTTTTAGGAACTATCTGAAGTTGAAGCTTTCCTGTTTGAGCCTCGGTTTCAACATCAACAGCTCCTTTTGTATTTTTAGCAATCTCCTCAACTTTATAAGCTATTTGATTAATCTTTTCTAAATCATCTCCAAATATTTTTATTGCAACTGTAGCTTTAACACCTGATAAAAGCTCTTCAATTCTCATAGCTATAGGTTGAGTAAATATAATACCTGCAACAGGTAAATCTTTTAGTTTTTCCCTTAATGCCTCTTTAAATTCTTCCTTTGTTGAAAACTCCTTCCATTCTTTATAAGGTTTAAGTAATATCCATGTTTCCATATAGTTAACATCTTGAACCTCTCCCTTTTCTGCCCTTCCTATGTTTGTAAAGGCATTCTTAACAACATTAAAAGTCTTAGCTTGTTTTTCTATATATGTAGCAATTTTTTTTGACTGGTCTAAAGATATGTTTGGGTCTAGATAAACTTCAAGTAAAACAGCCCCTTCATCAAGCTCAGGTGTAAACTCTGTTCCTATTCGTGTTAGAAGATAAACACTAATTCCAAATATTATTACTGTTGATAAAAAAAGAACAGCTCCTATTTTGAAAGCTAAATTTAAAACTTTTTTATAGACTTTTTCAATAAACTCCATAACTATATTTTTTTCTGAACCAGCCCTTAATCCGAAATAAGCTAAGACTGGCATAGAGATTAATGCTACAAATAAAGATGATGCAAGAGCAAATATAATTGTTAAAGCTAGAGGTTTAAAGTATTTCCCTTCAACTGCTTCAAAACTAAATACAGGTAGGAAAACAACCATAATAATTAGTATTGCAAATACGACAGGTTTAGTAATTTCTTGAACGGAAAGTTTTATTATCTCCAGTTTGAAATTTTTATCTTTACAGGCGGTATTTTTATTGTGGCTTAAATGTCTAAATATATTTTCTATAACAACAACTGTAGCATCTGCAAATAGCCCAAGACCAATTGCAAGTCCCCCTAAAGACATAAGGTTAGCACTAAGTCCAAACTGTTTCATAAGTATAAAAGATATAAGTAAAGTAAAAGGGATTGAAAGTATTACTAAAATAGCCGCCCTTATATTCCCAAGAAATATAATCATAGCGATAGAAACGAGAATTATTCCTTCAATAAGAGCCTTTTCTATTGTTGATAGGGCTTTCTCAGTTAGATAAGACTGGTCATATAAAAGTTTTATCTGAACTCCCTTTGGTAAAACTTCTTCGTTTATCCTTTTAATTTCTTTTCTTAACTCCTCAACAAGCTCCTGTGTATTCGTTCCTATTCTCTTTAAAACTATATTTCCCTGAACTTCATTACCGTCAAGTGTAAATGCTCCCCTTCTTTGAGGAACTTCCCCTTCTTTAACAGTTGCTACATCCTTTACTCTTATAACCTGACCACTAACTACCTTTACAGGTATCTCTTCTATATCATCTATTGAGGTTATACTTCCGACTGCTCTTATAACAAGGTCTCCCTCTGTTGTTTTTGAATATCCTCCCCCTGCTAATCCTCCATTTTTATCAATTGCCTGAAAAACATCATCAATAGTAAGACCATACTTTAATAACTTTTCAAAATTTGGATAAACAATAAATGCCTTATCCGGTCCCCACTGAACTATATCTTCAACTCCATTAATTGATTTTAAAAGAGGTCTAACTGTCCACTCCTGAATAGTTTTCAAGTCTGTTAATGAGTATTTTCCTGTAGTATCTATAAGAGCATATAAGAGAACATTTCCAAGACCTGATGTGTTTGGTCCCATTATTGGAGTAATTCCATTTGGTAGCTTAGCCTGAGCTTCCGGAAGTTTTTCCATTACAAGTCTTCTATCAAAGTATATATCTGTCCCGTCTTTGAAGAAAATTGATACATAAGAAAGTCCTGATATACTTTCACTTCTAACTTTTTCTACATCTTTTATTCCACTCATAACTGTTTCTATCTTTTTTGTTATTAAAGCTTCTACCTCTTCAGCAGAGTAGCCAGGAGCTTCTGTATATATATTTACCTGCGTTGGAGTTGGGTCTGGAAAGGTATCAACGGGAATTGTTTTAAATGAGTAATATCCATAAGCTAAAACACCTATTAGGATAAAAAGTATTATTAATCTATATTTCAATATCCATTCAATCATATTGCTACCTCCTTTTACTCTTCCGCTTCTCCAAAGAATTTAGCTTTTAGATGGACTGTTCCTTTAACAACTACCTGCTTTCCCTCTTTCACACCTGATAGAATTTGATAATAACCATTTATTCTCCTACCAATAACAACCTCTACTGGTTTAAAACTGCTCTCTCCATCTTTTACAAAGATAAAATACTTCCCTTTATTCATTACAACAGCAGAGGCAGGAACAAATACACCTTTAATTTTTTCCAATGGAATTTTTACATCAACATACATGTTAGGTTTTAAAACTTCATTTTTATTGTTAGATATAACTCTAACCTCTAATCTTTTAGTTTGTGGGTCTACACGATGACTTATAAAATCTATAACTCCATAAGTTTTCCCTATAGGAGAAATAACCTCAACATTTATTCCCTTTTTTATGAAGCCAATATCGGAAACAGGGACAAATGCAACTGTCCAAAGGGTTTCATGTGAATGTATTTTAAAAAGCATTTTATTAATATCTACACTATCTCCAAGAACTACATTTTGTTTCTCAATATAGCCATTAATTTTAGACCTTAGTATTAAAAGACCGTTTCTAACCTCTCCATAGATTTTTAAACTATCTTCCAGTGCTTTAAGTTTAGCCTTCGCATTCTCATAATTTATCTTTGCTTTATAAAATCTTGTATAAGTTATAAGCTTATTCTCATATAATTGCTTTTCTCTTTCATACATTTTTTTTAAAGTTTTATAATTCACTTTTGCCTGTTCTATCTGAGTTGTTATTTTTGCAATTTCTGGAGAGTATATATAAGCAACTATCTGTCCCTTTCTAACTTTGTCCCCTTCCTTTACAACTAATTTTCTAACGATACCTTCAACTGGAGAAAAAACTTTCTGTGAAAGTGTAAGGTCATCTTTTACAACTGCAGGATACTTTTTAGTTATATCTAAAGTTGAAATTTTTAAAGTTATAGTTTTTATTCCTAAAGCTTTTTGAATTTTTGGTGGAATTTCATCATTTTTGGATACTAAATTATCTTCTTCAGCAAAAGCAATACAAAAGATAGAGATTAAAACTATTAAAATCAATCTCATTATCTCACACCTCCTAATTTTATAAATTCCCCATACAATCTATGGATTTCATAAGATAGTTGAGCCTTATATAGTAGAACTTCAAAATACTGTTTTCTTATAGTGGAAAGCTCTAGAAAAGTTATTGTTCCCTCTTTATACCCTAACTCAGCAATTTTTAAACTTTCCTCTAATTTTTTTATTGCTAAATCATCAACTTTTTTAAACTGGGAGGTTAAAATTCTATACTGGTTGTATATACTCTTTATCTCTGCATTATATTGAAGTCTATACTGTCTTTCTTTTTCTAAGAACTGTTTCTTTTTGTTTATAAGATTTATAATCTGTCCCTGATTTTTGTAAAAAATAGGTAGTGTTGAGGAAATCGTAATTCCAAATTCATATTTTCCATTTGATACTGCATCCTCACTAGCAACAAAACCTACTGATATTTGAGGTTTGGCAAGAACTTTCTGTCTTTTTATTTCTTCATCATAGGATTTAACTAAAAGTTTATAATACTTTAGTAAAGGCAAATCTTTTAAATCTATCCTTTGTAAATCTTCAAATTTGTAAAAATCACCTTCCAGTTTTTCAGGTTTTATTCCAGCAAGTGCAAAGAGATAGCTTTCTTTAGCATACTTTTTAGCTTTTAAGTTTTCTATTTGAAGTTTTACGATTGATATATCCTTTTCAATCCTTAGAACATCTACCACTAAAGCATCGCCAAGGTTATACTTTTTCTTTATAAAAGAATAAAGAGTTTCTAAATTTTTAAGTTCTTTTTCTTTTATTCTAATCTGTTCATTCAGAAATAAAACTTCATAAAATAATTGGAATAGCTGACCTGCTAAAATGTTTTTTTGTTGATTGTAAAAATATTCCTGTGCCCTTTTCTTTAAAACTGCTGACTTAATAGCAAAATCCTTTTCTCCCCAAAGTCTAAGTTGTTGACTAATGGAAAATAATGTTAGAGCAAATCCACTTTCAGTCTGGGATACCAGTCTTCCAAACTCTAAATCAATTTGAGGATTGTATAAAGTTTTAGCTTTTAAAATTTGTCCTTCATAAGAATTTTTCTGATACTCAAAGCTTTTTAAATAAGGACTGCTTTTTATAGCTTTCTGTAAGATTTCTTTAAATGTAGCAGAGTAAGACAAATTAAAAATTAATAAAAACAAAATGGTTAATCTGTAATACATATTAAACCTCCCTTAAAATTACTTTATGTTTAGAAAGAAGACAGAATAAGACTGTGAAAATCTTTAATTAGATTAAAGTTGGAGGTTTGAAGATTTCTTGAGGTATATCTTTAGGAGTTAGATTAGAAACTGCAAAGTGGAGCTTATCTGAAGAATAAACATTAATAAAATCAATCTTTTCAGAGAAGATATATTTGAAATGAAGATTTTGATGTATTTTACATAAAGGGTCATTTTTTGAAAAAGCGTCATAGGAGGACTTTAAACTTTCTACTGTTTTCATACATGGGTCAATCTTATAAAAGATAAAATCGTGAAAAACATTAAATAAAAAACCTATTAATAAGACAGAAAATAACAACTTTTTTAGCATATTTTCATTGTAAAAATAAATTTTTTTTGTTTTTCTGCTTTAGCTCATAAAAGTTTTTATATTTAATAAAAAGTTTCATAAGAAGCTACTATGATATTTTTCAAAAATTACTGTTATTTTATAAAGTATAATCTTATATAAATTATTTAGTCGTGGAGATAATTTAATGTTTAAAGAGCCTAGAATTTTTATTTATAAGGGACATCCTCAAAAGATAAAAACTCAAGTTGCACCTATATTTGATTTTGATAATGCGGAAAGTTATATGGAAATACCATTTGAGTATTTTCTAGATTTACCGGAGGAAGAGAAAGCTTTTATAGAAGGTTTTAATAAATATATAGATGGTGATTATAAAGGTTCCAGAAAAGAATTGGCAAAGGCAGCAGATAAAATACCTGAGGCAAAGTATATGTTTGCACTTGTGAGCTATATAATTGGTAAATTAAGAGATGCTAAACTTATGATGATAAACTTTAAACCGGAATGGAAAAGATATATACAAACTTGGAGAGTGCCTATACTGGTCGTTCCCTTTCAAACTGGAGATAAAGCCTTATACATTGCATTGGATGAGAAAGGATTACAGGCTTTAGCATATTTATTGGAGGGGAAAACCCCAGAGGAAGTAGCATTTATAATGGGATTGTAAAATTAGTTTACAGGACTTTTAAGAATTCTAACCCATCCTTCTCTTAAATTATGCTTTCTCTTATACTCCATAGCTTCCTTTAATGATTTAAATCTACCGATTAACAGTTTATACAATCCTTTCTCTTTTATAATAACTATATTTTTAAATCCTTTTCTTTCAAATCTAGCCTTTTCTTTTCTAGCCTTTTCCATTGAAGCTAAAGCTCCAACTTGTATGTAATAATACTTCTTCTGTAATTTCTCTTTTTTGACAGTTTTTTTATTAACTGTGGAAATATTCTTTTCACTAGAAGTCTTACTTAAATGAGTAATTTTATTTTTATTTTTTTCTATATTGTTATGAGTATCCTTATTAACTGTTTCTTCACTTTTAGAAGGCTTATTTAAACTGTTTTCTTCTTTTATATTATCAGTTTTAATATTACCTTTATTTGAATTTTGAGCTAACTTATTTCCTTTTTCATTTAAAGATGCTTTATCAAAATTTTTATCTGATTTATTTTTTTCTTCAATAATTTCTTCAATAGAAGTATTAGTATCAGTTTTTGCCAAATTATTAACAGTTTGATTTAAAGAATTAATATTTTTTTCTTCCGTTTTAATTTTACTTTCATTGGATTGGGACTTAATTACTTCTTTATTTTCTTTAATTAAGTTAGATTTAGGATTAGTAATCCTATTTTCTAACTGATTGTTATTCTTCTTCTCTACAGCAATTTGTATCTTTTCAGGTTTATAAACCTTTTCATTTGTAGACGGATTGAAATATAAAACTGCAATTGCTCCAAAAATCACGACAACTAAGAGACCAGTTAAAACATATATGAGCTTTTCTGACTTATCTTTCTCTTTTTCCGAAACATTATCTTTTTTTTCTTCACTCATTTTTACATCCTCTCCTTAGGAGTTATTTTTGCAAGTTTAAATAAAGTTTTTAATCCATATCTAACAGCTTTTAAAAGATATAACCTTGCTTTCATTAAGTTTTCATCATCTTCTATTAAAAATTTAACATTATTGTAATATTGATGTAAGTTTGATGCCAACTCATACATTATCTGGGTTAATTTATGAGGTTGCCTTTTTTCTCCAGCTTCATAAATAAGGTCTGGCATAAAAGCTAGATACTTCATTAAAACCCTTTCATACTCAGTATTTAATAAATCTATATCTATATTAAAATTATCTTCCACATTAAAATTAAATCTAGTTTTTGCTTCTCTGAAGACACTGCTAATTCTAGCATATGCATACTGAACATAATAAACTGGGTTTTCAGAGGACTGTTTTAATGCTAAATCTATATCAAAATTTAAATGTGTATTACAATCCTTTGTCAAAAAGAAATATATCACTGCATCTTTTCCAACTTCATCTATCAATTCCTTTAAAGTGATAAAAGAACCTGCTCTTTTAGACATTTTTACTTCTTTTCCGTCTTTAAACAGTTTAACTAACTGTATAAATAGAACCTGTAGCCAATCTTCTCTAGCTCCAAATGAAAGAACAGCTGCCTTTAATCTTGGGAAATAACCATGGTGGTCTGCACCCCATATATTTATTGCATAATCATAGCCTCTTTTTAATTTATCGTAATGGTATGCTATATCCCCTGCAAAGTATGTATAACTACCATCTGATTTAATTAAAACTCTATCTTTATCATCTCCGAATTGGGTTGTTTTAAGCCAAACTGCTCCATCCTTTTCATAAACTAATCCTTTTCCCTTTAAAAACTGTATAGCTTCATCTACCTTTCCAGATGAGTATAAACTCTTCTCACTAAACCAAACATCAAACTCAACACCAAAATCTTTTAAATCATTTTTAATTTTTTCTAAAAGTAGATTTTTTGCAAACTCTCCACAAAACTCTATAGCATCACTTTCATCTAAAAAAGACAGAATTTTCTCCCTTTCATACTTGTATAGATGTTCTGCAATATCTTTTATATAATCTCCAAAGTATCCATCTTCTGGAAATGGATAGTTAGGCTCTTCAATCTGTCTAAATCTTGCATAAACAGACTGTCCCAGTTTCTTTATCTGGTTTCCTGCATCGTTTATATAGAATTCTCTAACAACCTTATAACCGATATATTCAAGTAAATTAGATAGAACATTCCCGATAACAGCTCCTCTTCCATGTCCTAAATGTAAAGGTCCAGTAGGATTTGCACTTACAAATTCAACATTTATCAAACCTTTACTATTCCCTTTAACCTTTCCATAATTATCTTTTTCTCTAATTATTTGTTCTAATACCTCTTTGTAAAATTGTTTAGATAAGAACAGATTTATAAATCCCGCTCCTGCGACCTCTACCTTTTCAAAATTTTTATCCTTATCAAGTATGTTTTTTATCCTGTTTGCAATGTTTAATGGTTTATCTTTAAGCTTTTTTGATAGTAGAAAGGCTATATTCAAAGATAAATCTCCAAACTTATCTTCCTTTGGAAGTTCTAATCTAACTTTATCTCTTATATCTCTAACCTGTGGAATTTCAATTTCTAATCTATCTAAAATCTCCTTTCTTAATTTCTCTTTCATCCTATTTTTCTCAAAGCTTTATTTTTTTTAATTTTAACTTAATTATTATTTAATAATCAAAACTCTTTAAATTTAAAAAGTTTTTACTGTAAAAACAGTTAGATATTTTAAAATTTAAAATTAATGAAATATTGGTTATAATCTTTTTGTTTTTAGTTGGGGGATAAGAGAGGGAAAATGAAGGTATTAGTTGTTGAAGATAACTATGAGTTAAATAAAACGTTAAAGGAAATACTAGAGTTAAATGGTTATTTAGTTGAAAGTGCATATGATGGGGAGGAAGCCCTAGATTATATTCTGTCTGGAGATTATGACATTATTATTTTAGATATTTTATTACCAAAATTAGATGGTTATGAAGTTTGTAAAATAATAAGAGATAAGGGGATAAAAACACCTGTTTTAATGTTAACTGCAAAGGGAACAATTCAGGATAAAGTTAAAGGTTTAGATATAGGAGCAGATGATTATCTAGTAAAACCTTTTGATATTGAGGAGTTATTGGCAAGAATTAGAGCATTAATAAGAAGAAATTCTACAGAAAAGAGTGATATAGTTAAAATTGATAATATAGAGATTGATTTTACAAATAGGGAAGTAAGAAAAGATGGGAAGAAGTTAATTGTCCCTCCTAAACTTTTCTGCATATTAGAACAGCTAGTAAGAAACAGAGGTAAAGTTGTAAGCTATGAAACACTGATGAATAAATGTTGGGATATTAATGATTATCCAACAAAGGAAAATGTTAGAGCTAATATAAAACTTTTAAGAAAACTATTGGGGAATAAGGATATTATCCATAATGTTCTAGGCGTTGGATATAAGATAGATTTTTAGCCTAAAATAGCTTTTTTTATTAAGTTTAATCTTTCTATTAATTTATCTTTATCTTTTTCTTCCTCAAAGAAGGATAAAATTTCCTTTTCATTTATTGATAACTGATTTAAATTTTGACCTTTCAACTTTTCACAAACTAAATCAGCCATAGCCATTAATTTTTTGCATCTTTTGGAAGAGTTAAATTTAGCATCTGTAATAATATTATTTTCTACTTTAATAAAACATCTAACTTTATGGATTTTTTCTTGAGCTTCTCCTAACAGTTTATAGTCTGAAGGAATATTTTCTAGATAGTTTTTTAAACCTGATTTTATATACTCTGAAACTTTCAAACTGAATACCTCACTGATTTTGATATTTTGATAGATTTTTAAATTAAATAAAAAAATTGAAAAAGTTAAGGGAGAAGGGCTTATAAGCCCATATCTCCCATTCCTTCCATTCCTGCCGCTGGATTTTTCTCTTCTTTTTCAGGAATTTCTGCAACTAATGCCTCTGCTGTTAGCATTGTTCCTGCAACAGAAGCTGCATTCTGTATAGCAGTTCTTACGACTTTAGTTGGGTCTATTATTCCAGCCTCTAACATATCTACATACTCACCAGTTGCAGCATTAAAACCAAAGTTTTGATTTTCATTAGCTTTAACCTTTTCTATTACCACAGAGCCTTCAAAACCTGCGTTATTAGCTATCTGTTTTAATGGAACTTCACAAGCTCTTCTTATTATCTCTATTCCCCATTTTTTATCTTCGTTTTCTTCTTCTTTTTCTAAATCACATAATGAGCTTGATGCCCTTAATAATGCAACTCCACCACCGGGAACAATTCCCTCTTCTACAGCTGCCTTTGTAGCATGAACCGCGTCTTCTACTCTATCTTTTTTCTCTTTTAATTCTGCCTCTGTAGCTGCACCAACTTTTATTATAGCTACTCCACCTGAAAGTTTAGCTAATCTTTCCTGGAGTTTTTCTCTGTCGTAGTCTGAAGTAGTAGTTTCTATTTGTTTTTTGATTTGCTCAATTCTAGCTTTGATTTCTTCAGGATTTCCTTTTCCACCTACAATTGTTGTGTTATCTTTGTCAACTACAACTTTATCAGCTTGACCTAACATATCTAAATCAACATTTTCAAGTTTTATTCCTAAATCTTCAGTTATAGCCTGTCCACCTGTTAAGATAGCAATATCTTGGAGCATTGCTTTTCTTCTTTCTCCAAATCCTGGAGCTTTTACAGCAACAACTTTTAATACACCTTTAATGTTATTAACTACTAATGTAGCTAATGCTTCACCTTCAACATCTTCAGCAATTATTAATAGTGGTCTGTTTGTTTGAACTACTTTTTCTAATACTGGTAATAATTCTCTGATATTACTTATTTTCTTTTCATATATTAGGATATATGGATTTTCTAAAACTGCTTCCATTTTATCAGGATTTGTTACAAAGTATGGAGATAAGTATCCTCTATCAAACTGCATACCTTCTACAACTTCTAAGGTAGTTTCTGAAGTTTTGCTTTCTTCTACAGTTATAACTCCATCTTTTCCAACTTTTTCCATAGCATCTGCTATTATTTTACCTATTTCTGGGTCATTGTTTGCTGAAATTGTAGCAACCTGTTCTATTTCATTTCTACCACTTACTTCTTTAGACATTTCCTTTAATTTTTCAACAATTGTAGATACTGCTTTATCAATTCCTCTTTTTACATATACAGGATTAGCTCCAGAAGCTATAGCTTTTAACCCTTCAGTGAATATAGCTTGAGTTAAGATTGTAGCAGTAGTTGTTCCATCACCTGCAACATCTGCAGTTTTAGAAGCAACTTCCTTAACTAACTGTGCAGCCATATTTTCATATGGGTCTTTTAACTCTATTTCTTTAGCTACTGAAACACCGTCTTTTGTTACGTTAGGGCTTCCCCATTTTTTCTCTAAAACTACTTCTCTACCTCTTGGTCCGAGAGTAACTTTTACTGCATTTGCTAACTTATCAACACCTGCTTTTAATTTTGCTCTTGCTTCATCTCCGTATATAATCATTTTTGCTCCCATTTCTTCACCTCCTTTTATTTTATTTTTTTATTATTCTTCAATAATTGCTAAAATATCATCTTCTCTTAAAATTATTAAATCTTCACCATCTACAACTATGTCATTACCAGCATACTTACTGTAAATAACCTTATCTCCAACTTTAACTTTTAATGGTTTAATTTCTCCATTTTCTAGAAGTTTTCCCTCTCCAACTGCTACAACTTTACCTTCAGAAGGTTTTTCTTTAGCAGTATCTGGGATGATAATTCCTGATGGAGTTTTTTCCGCAGTTTCCTCAATGGGTTTTACAACAACTCTATCATACAATGGCTTTATATTTGCCATCTCCTTCCCTCCAATTTTTTATTGGTTTTTGTAATAACTATTATACATATTTTCATAAAAAATGCAATAGGTTTATATATAAAATATAAGTCTATTACAGTAAAATTTTAAGCATTTCATCATAGAAATTATAGACATGAATAATAATTAATAAGTTTGATAGTGAGGTTTTATACATTTTCTAAGACTGTTCAGATTAGGATAAAAAAATATAAATATTGACTACTGGTTTTTTAACTTTATTATTAATTTATTATTCCACAAAATCTTTTTTTTCTTTTTCATAATTGTTTTAAAATTTGAATATGGTTTTTGTTTTGTTTTTTTTGAGAACAAAAAAAGGAGAGGAGTAGAGATATGAAAAGATTTAAATATGAAGAAGGAGTTTCTTTCTATTTAAACTCTATATCTAAATATCCTCTTTTAACACCAGAGGAAGAAAAAGAGGTTGCAAAAAGGGCAAAGGAAGGAGACAAAGAAGCACTGGAAAGATTAATAAAAGCTAATCTTCGCTTCGTCGTAAATGTTGCTAAAAATTATGTAGGATATGGTATTCCATTTCAAGAGCTTATATCAGCTGGAAATATTGGGCTTATAGAGGCGGCAAAAAGATTTGATCCTGAAAAAGGGGTTAGATTTATCTCCTATGCTATATGGTGGATAAAACAGTCAATTTTACAAACTATACAAAATCAAAAGGAAATTATCAGAATTCCTCAAAAAACTCAAAACATATCTATAAAAATAGATACAGTTTATTTGGAACTTAAGGAAAAACTCAATAGGGAGCCTAGTTATAAGGAAATTAAGGAATATCTAAAGATAAATGAAGACTTAGATATAGATGAGGAAACTATAAAGAATTATTTACTTATAAAGAGACACTCTGTTTCATTAGATACACCTGTAGATGAAGAAGAGGGAGTTTCTTTTATAGATTTACTGTCTAACCAGAATACTGACGATTTAGAAAGGGATTTAATTAAGGAATATTTAGAAAAAGAAATAGACCATATTCTCTCCTTTCTCTCTGAAAGGGAAAGGTATGTGATAATAAACAGATTTGGATTACACGATACACAACCAAAAACACTAAAGGAAATAGGAAAAGAGCTAGGAATATCTAGAGAGAGGGTAAGACAGATAGAAACAAGAGCATTAAAAAAAATAAAAGCTTTGGCAACAAGAAGGCATTTACGGGATTTAATCCAATAATTTGGAAATGATATAGTTTGATAACAGGAAACCTTTAGGAGTTAATTTTATTTTTCCCTTTTCCTCCTCTATTAGCTTTTCATTTTTTAATTCTTCTATTAAATTCTGTTTATTTTTTATTAGATTTTTATCTATACCTTTTGTAAGCCTTAATCCTAACATTATCCTTTCATTTATTAAATCTTTTTCTCCTAACTCCTCTCTGAATAAAACTGGTTTTACTCCATCTTTTACTTTTTCCATATATTCGTATAGATTTTTTGTATTACCAAATCTAACATTTCCTACATAAGACCAAGCAGAAACTCCAATACCAAGGAAATTTACATTCTCCCAGTAAAAAAGATTATGCTTACATTCATAACCTTCTTTAGCCCAATTAGAAAGCTCATAATGATAAAATCCCCTTTCTTTTAGAAATTTAATTATTAAAAAATACATCTCCTCTAATTCTTTATCTGTAGGAAGTTTAAACTCCCCCTTTTTAACTAATTTACCTAAAGGGGTTTCATTGTAAGCAGTAAGCATATAAGCTGATATATGTGTAATTCCTATTGATGTATATATTT
>JALSPY010000044.1 GCA_026985705.1 Hydrogenothermaceae bacterium
CTCAGAGCCATAACCTGTTAACTTGTATAACGGACAAAATCCAGTGATAGCCGTTAGTATAAGTATAAGTCCAACAGGTAAAGCTATAGTGAATATTCCTTTAAGCTCAACTGCCAAAGTTATAAGCAATGCTCCTATTAAAACCCGTGCTATAGCATCCCATAGAGCCATATCTTCTTATCCTCCAAATAAACTTATATATCTGAAAATATTAACATAAATTCTTTAAACTAGTTAAAATTATTATTCCTATAAGTTTTTTCTTTATTTAAAGTCTTAAATTTTATCTGAACATTCCATTTATGGAGGTTTAATATTGGTAAAAAGAAGAGATGAAATAAACACAAAAAATCTAACCCCTATGTTAGCACAGTATCACAGAATTAAAGATGAATATCCAGATGCTTTAGTTCTATATAGATTAGGTGATTTTTATGAGATGTTTTATGAAGATGCTTATATAGGAGCTAAAGAGTTAAACATTGTTTTAACTAAGAAGAAAGTAGGAAAAAATACAGAAATTCCTATGTGTGGTATTCCATATCACTCAGCAGATGGCTATATATCAAGGCTTGTAGCAAAGGGACATAAGGTTGCAATATGTGAACAGCTGGAAGATGCCTCTCAAGCTAAAGGAATAGTAAAAAGAGATGTTATAAGGGTAATAACACCGGGAACTTACTTTGAAAATGAAAAATTAAGAGCCTCTTTAATGGCAATATATCCATATAGGAGAGACAGTTTTGCAATTGGTTATCTAGATTTATCAACTGGAGAGTTTTTAGGTGGGATTTTAGATGAGGATGAGCTTATCTCTTTTATAGGTAAATTTCAACCTAGAGAAATAATTGTAGAAAAAGGAACAGATGTTAGTTTAATAAAGGAACACTTTAAGGGTATTTATATTTCTGAATTACCAGAAGATTATTTTTCTAAGGAAGCTCAAGAGGAGTTATTATCCCATTTTAATACTAGCCATATATCAGGTTTTGGTTTTCAAGTTGGAGAAGATATTATACTTGCACCGCTTGGAGCTTTATTAAAGTATGCAAAAACTACACAAAAGAATTTTTTACCTTTTATAAATAAACCTAAACCTTATAGAGATGATTTATATATAAGACTTGATTACTCTGCACAGAAACATCTTGAAATAGTTTACGCAAATGAGGGAAATGTATCCCTTATTAAAGTTATTGACAGAACATTGACAGGAATGGGAAAGAGAAAATTAAGGTTTTTTTTACTTCATCCTTTAAAAAATGTCGTAGATATAAAAGCTAGACAGGAGGCAGTTGAAGAGTTAGTAAAATCAAAGGAGTTAAGGGAAAGTTTAAGAGAAGTTTTAGATAGAATTTACGATATAGAGAGGTTAGTCTCTAAAATTTCATCTAACACATTAACTCCCAGAGATATGGTTGCCCTAAAAAACTCTTTAAAAGAAGTTAGAGAGTTAAAGAAGTTTTCTGAAAAATTCAGCTCAAAACTTTTAAAGGATACTTTAGAGAAAATTGAAAGTTTTGATTGGTTGGTTGACAAGTTAGATAGATATTTAGAGGAAAATCCTCCACTACATCTTAAAGAGGGAGGATTAATAAAGAAAGGAGTAAATCCTGATTTAGATGAGTTAAAGGAGATAAAGGAAAAAGGTAGTGAATGGATAAGAGAGTATCAAGAAAAGTTAAGACAGGAAACAGGAATTCAGAGTTTAAAGATAGGCTTTAATAAGGTAATGGGATACTACATAGAAATAACTAAACCAAACTTAAAGTTTGTTCCTGATTACTTTAAAAGAAGACAGACATTATCAAATTCTGAAAGATTTACCACTGAAGAGCTCCAAAGATTTGAAGAAAAAATACTATCTGCAGATGAAAAGATAAAAGCTTTAGAATATGAGATATTTATGAATTTAAGAGAAGAAGTTTCCCTTATGTCAGCTAGAATAGGAGAAACAGCACAGCATATCGGAATATTAGATGCTATACAGTCTTTAGCACAAATTGGAGCTGAAAAAGGATGGGTTAAACCACAAATTACAGAAGATTTCAGTATAGAGATAGAGGAAGGTTATCATCCTGTTATAAAAGAGTTTATACCTGATTTTGTTCCAAATAATCTAAAGATGAATGAGGATAGTTATTTTCATATTATCACCGGTCCAAATATGGCAGGCAAAAGCACATTTATAAGACAGTCTGCAATAATTGTTTTACTGGCTCATACAGGTTCATTTATTCCTGCTAAATCTGGGAAGATAGGACTGGTTGATGGAATATTTACGAGAATAGGTTCTGGAGATGCTCTGGCTAAAGGTTTATCAACATTTATGGTTGAGATGTTAGAAATAGCCAATATAATAAATAACGCTACAAGCAGAAGTTTTATCGTTTTAGACGAGGTAGGAAGAGGAACTAGCACATACGACGGTATATCTATAGCTTGGGCTATATCAGAATATCTTTCTAAAAAACTTAAAGTAAAGACTTTATTTGCTACACATTATCACGAGCTTACTAAATTAGAGAAAGAAATAAAAGGAGTAAAAAATTTTTATATGTATGTTAAGGAGGAAGGGAAAGATATAAAATTCTTATACAAAGTATTTGAGGGCTTTACAAATAAAAGTTATGGAATATATGTTGCTAAACTTGCAGGAGTTAAATATGAGATAATAAAAAGAGCTGAGGAAATTCTTAAAATATTTGAAGAGAAACAGTTTAAGAAGTTAGAAAGTTATCAGTTAAAGCAGGAAAAAAAAGGTTTAAAAACTGACTATCATATAGATGTAGATAAACAGAAAAGATTATTTAATACTAAAGTTGAAGGTAAAGAAAAAAAAGAAGAATATCTAAAATTTTTAGAAGATATAAATAAAATAGATATAGCTACTTTAACACCACTAGAGGCTCTTATAAAACTTAACGAGTTAAAGATGAAAGTGAAAGATATTTTGAAAAAGATTTAACAAAAAAAATTTTTTGCCTAAATTTAGTTAAAGATTAAATTTTTACAAGGAAAACAAAAATTATGTTAAAAAATAGTTTAGGATTAAACTTAAAACTTCAAAATAAGTTAGCCTTAACTTTAAGTTTACGGCAACAGTTAGAGCTTTTACTTTTACCAAAACTAGAGCTAGAAAGCACGATAAAACAGGAGCTAGATGAAAATCCATTTTTAGAGGAAATACTATTTAACGAATTTAATGAAAAAGAGCCTATAAAGGATTTAGCAAAGGATTTTAGTTATGATGATGAGGATAATCTATCTCCATTAAATAGATTAAGCTATAAACCTTCCCTATATGATATTTTGGAAACACAGATAGATTTAGAGTTTAGTGGTATTGAAAAAGATATAGCAAAGGAAATAGTAAATGAGCTTAATGAAAAAGGTTTATTTACAGGAAGTATAGATGATATAGCCAAAAAATTTAATGTCTCAACTGATTTAGTGGAAAAAGTTAGAAAAAAGCTCAAAAAACTAGAGCCAACAGGCATAGCTTCTTTAAGTTTAGAGGAAGCTCTATGGGAGCAGTATAGAGAAAGCTTTGGTGAAAATGAAAAAGTTAGAGAGATTATTCTAAATGATTTAGGAAGTCTATTAGACAGAGAATATATTATAAATAAATATGGGTTATCAGAAGAGGAGCTAGAAGAAATTATAGAAAATATAAGGACTTTAAAACCTTATCCAACATACACCTATTCTGATGAAATAATTAAATACATAGAACCGGAGGCTTATGTTTACGATAAAGGTGACCACTTTGAGATAATTCTAAATGAAAGGAATATTCCTAAACTTAAACTTAGTAATAACTATAGAAAACTAATATCTGATAAAAAACTTCCAGAGGAAACAAGAGAGTTTTTACAAAAAAAATTGCAAAAGGCTATAGGAATAATAAAAGGTATAGAGTTAAGAAGGGAAAACCTTTTGAAAACAATTAACTTTTTAGTTAACTATCAGGCTGAATTCTTAAGGAAAGGTAAAAAGTTTATAAAACCTTTAACTCTTAAAGATGTTGCAAATGAGTTGGGTTTACACGAATCGACAATAAGTAGAATTGTATCAAATAAATATATTCAAACTGAAAATGGATTAATGCCACTAAAATCTTTCTTTGCAACACGGCTAAACAGTTCAAATGGAGATGTTTCCACAGATAGGGTAAAAGATTTAATTAGAGAGATTATAGAAAAGGAAGATAAAAAAAAGCCTTTAAGCGATGAAAAAATATCTAAACTACTAAAAGAAAAGTATGGGATAAAGATTGCAAGACGAACAGTTGCAAAGTATAGAGAAGAGATGAATATTCCTTCATCTAAAGAGAGAAA
>JALSPY010000045.1 GCA_026985705.1 Hydrogenothermaceae bacterium
TTGAAAGGTCCAAAACCTTTCTTCCTAGTTTTATAAATGAATTGAGCTTCAGTTTGTCCTTCTTTCCACTCATTTTTTAGATTTTCCTTTATCCAGTTGTATATCTCATTTTTAAAATCCTCTGGAATTAAATCATACATAATATTTTGGAAACCTGTTGCTAAATGTATTTCACAACAGTTATTTTCAGGGAATTTGTCAAATAACTCATCAGGTAAAGTTGAAGCTCCATGTTGGACAGTTCCACCTAATCCATATTTCTCTCTAGCCACCTTTCCAATATCCCTTAATACATTGAAGTCAAGTTTAACCTCAGCAACCCTTCCATCTGGTAAAGGAATACCTCCATGCTCCGTTCCAGTTTGGACTGACATTTTAGAAATTCCTGCCATACCTTCAGATAATTCTTCTAAATATCCTTCCATAAATGCTTCAAATTCTTCCACAGTAGAGTTTTTACCACCTATATGTCCTATTTCTGCTCCTACAGAAACAGTAATTCCTTCAGGCTCTATCTCCCTTATAAACTTAGTCATCTTAGCTGTGTTTATATAGTTGTGATACTGTTGCTCTTTTAATGTTGGTTTTGAGTAATCAACAAGTGTTGAAGGGTCTATATCTATATTATAAAAACCTGCTTTTATAGCTTCCTCTGTTAACTCCTTTATAGCCTGTAATTCTTTCTCGGGATTTTCTGCATACTTTTTAGCATTAAATTGGAAGTGGTCTCCTTGAATGAAAACAGGTCCTTTATAACCTTCCTTTATTGCAGCTGCTAGAACAGCAGAAGCATATTCAGAAGGTCTTTGGTATGTATATCCAATCTCTGATTTTGCTATTTCAAATATAAAAGCTCCAACACTGTTATTTAAAGCAACTTTAAAAATCTGTCTTGCAACATCGTAAGTCATTCCTCTTATATTAATTGCAGGTGTAGTAATTTTATCAACCTCGCCTCTTCCCATTGCCATATAAAATTCATGTATGGAGGAAGGTATAGCTCCAAACTCGTTAGCTAACTCTCTAATTAATCTTTTAGCTTCCTCTTTTATATTTTCATCTTTTGAAAATACGGCAGTATAAATTAAATCATCAATAACATTTTCCCTTAGTTTTTTTTCATCGGTAATAGAGCTAACTTTATTATCTTTTAACTCCGCTACAGATTTTAATAAACTGTATAAATCCTCTAAGTTTTCTAAAATTGTTGGCATACATTAACCCCCTTTAAAATTAGTTTTTAAATAAAAATTATAAAATAATTTGCAATTAACCACCTATTTCTTTCCATCTTTTCCATTTTTAAATATGTGAACTTTCGGAGCTTATCTGTAAAGATAATTAGAACTAAATCTTCAAAAAATGAAATATAAAGTAAAACTTAAAATCTGAAATAAAACAGTGTTTTATTTTTTATCATTGCTATATAATATTTAATCCAAATCTAAAACTACTTTAGAGAGGTGTTAAGTATGAGTTTTTTGGAAGAGTATAGAAAGCATGTTGAAGAAAGAGCTAAACTTGGAATTCCTCCATTACCTTTAAATGCCAAACAGGTAGAAGAATTAATTAAGTTATTACAACAGATACCTATAGTTGAAGAAGATTACTTAATGGATTTATTCTTAAATAGAGTTCCACCGGGAGTTGATGATGCAGCATTTGTAAAGGCTAAATTTTTAGCAGATATTATAGAAGGTAAAGCTTATTCTCCTGCAATATCACCTGAACATGCAGTTGAAATTCTAGGAACTATGTTAGGTGGTTATAATGTTGAGCCTTTAATAAAAGCTTTAGAGCATAAAGATGAAAATATAAGAAAAAAAGCGGCTGATGCATTAAAAGATATTTTACTAGTTTACGATTATTTTAATGATGTTGTTGAATTAGCTAAAAAAGGAAACAAATATGCTCAAGAAGTCCTAGAAAGTTGGGCTAATGCTGAATGGTTCTTTAAAAAACCTGAGCTGCCGGAAAAATTAACTTTAACAGTTTTCAAAGTTCCGGGAGAAGTTAACACTGATGACCTATCACCTGCAACAGAAGCATCAACAAGAAGTGATATCCCATTACATGCATTGTCAATGTTAAAAAATAGATTTCCGGGAGCAATAGAGAAAATCCAAGAGCTAAAGAAAAAAGGACATCCTGTAGCATTTGTATCTGATGTTTTAGGAACAGGTTCTTCTAGAAAATCTGCTACAAACTCTTTAATGTGGTGGATTGGCGAGGATATACCTTATGTTCCAAACAAAAGAAGAGGTGGAGTTGTAATAGCTGGAATTATAGCACCTATATTCTTTAACACTTGGGAAGATTCAGGTGGATTACCAATAATTGCAGATGTTGAAAAATTAGAAACTGGAGATGTTATAGAAGTATATCCATATGAAGGAAAAATCGTTAAAAATGGAGAAGTAGTATCAACATTTGAATTAAAACCTAACACACTACCTGACGAAGTTAGAGCAGGTGGAAGAATACCATTAATCATTGGAAGAAATCTAACTAGAAAAGCTAGAGAAGAGTTAGGATTACCTGAAGAAAAATTCTTCATAAGACCAGAGCAACCACCAGAGAAGGAAGGTGTTGGATACACAATGGCTCAAAAGCTTGTTGGAAGAGCTTGTGGAATGGAAGGTGTAAGACCGGGAATGTATGTAGAGCCAACAGTTGATACAGTGGGCTCACAGGATACAACAGGAGCAATGACTAGAGATGAAATAAAAGAATTAGCTGCATTATCTTTTGGTGCTGATTTAGTAATGCAATCCTTCTGTCATACAGCAGCTTATCCAAAACCAGCTGATATTAAACTTCAAAGAACACTACCACAATTTATTATAAAGAGAGGTGGTGTTTCATTAAGACCCGGTGATGGTGTTATACACTCATGGTTAAACAGAATGATACTTCCTTACTCTGTTGGAACAGGTGGAGATAGCCATACTAGATTTCCTATGGGTATATCATTCCCAGCAGGCTCAGGATTAGTTGCTTTTGCAGCTGTAACTGGAACAATGCCTTTAAATATGCCTGAAAGTGTGCTTGTTAGATTTAAAGGTGAAATTCAACCTGGGATAACAATAAGGGATTTAGTTAATGCAATACCTTACTATGCCATAAAACAAGGATTGTTAACTGTAGAAAAGAAAGGAAAGAAAAATGTATTTGCAGGTAGAATTTTAGAGATAGAAGGATTACCAAACTTAAAAGTAGAGCAAGCTTTTGAGTTTACAGATGCTTCAGCTGAGAGAAGTGCAGCAGCTTGTACAATTAGACTAAACAAAGAGCCAATTATAGAGTTTATCCAGTCTAATATAGCACTGTTAGAAAAAATGATTGAAGCTGGTTATCAGGATGCTAGAACAATTCAAAGAAGAATTGATAAGATGAAAGCTTGGTTAGACAATCCAGAGTTAATTGAGCCAGATGAAAATGCAGAATATGCGGCAGTTATAGAGATAGACTTAAACGAAATTAAAGAGCCAATTTTAGCTTGTCCTAATGACCCTGACGATGTAGCAACATTGTCAGAAATTTTAGCAGATGAAAGAAGACCTAAAGATATAGACGAAGTATTTATAGGCTCATGTATGACTAACATTGGACACTTCAGAGCAGCTGGAGAGATACTAAGAGGAGAAAGTCAAATACCAACTAGATTATGGATAGTCCCACCAACTAAGATGGATGAAAGAAAACTAATTGAAGAAGGATATTACAACATCTTCGGAAAAGTGGGAGCCAGAACAGAAGTTCCCGGATGCTCTCTATGTATGGGTAATCAAGCTAGAGTTAAAGATTATTCTAATGTTGTATCTACATCTACGAGAAACTTTGATAATAGAATGGGTAAAGGGGCAAAAGTATACTTAGGTTCTGCTGAAATAGGTGCAATATCAGCTCTACTTGGAAGACTTCCAACAGTGGAAGAATACTTTAGAATAATGGAAGAAAAGATAGCAGGTAAAGAAGATAAAATTTATCAATACCTAAACTTCCACGAATTACCAGAAGAAGAATTAGACATATTGGTAGCAGATAAATTATTTGTATTCTAACAATATTCCTATATGGGGTTTTTACCCCTTTTTTTCTAGATAAATTAAGATTTATAAAAAAAGATTTTTTTATTATTTATGTTTCTTCCTTCTCTTTTCAATTTATTCAAAAATTTTTTATATCAATTCTGAAATAAAATAATTAAGGATTTACAATTTTATAAGACCACATTGTGCATTAGGCTTTGGAACTTTGGATGAAGTTGCTTATGAAAAGTATTAAAATTTTATTTTTAGGTGTTCCCTATGTACTAAATCAATA
>JALSPY010000046.1 GCA_026985705.1 Hydrogenothermaceae bacterium
TTTTATTTTAGGCTCTTTTCCACATAGAGGACATTTTTCATCTTTTCTAAGTTTTACCTTTGTAAACTCTGTAGTTAATGCATCAAAAACTAAAAGTTTACCAACTAAAGGCTCTCCTATACCTAGTATTAACTTTAATGCCTCATTAGCTTGTAATGTTCCCATTATTCCACCAACAACACCAAGTAAACCTGCTTCTTGACAGCTAGGCACTAATCCCGGTGGTGGTGGCTCAGGGAATAAACATCTATAACAAGGTGTATTTTCTTTATCTCTGTAATCAAAAACTGTTAATTGACCTTCAAATCTTAGAATTGCTGCCGAGACTAAAGGTTTATTTAAGAAATAGCAAGCATCATTTACTAAAAATCTTGTTGGGAAGTTATCAGAGCCATCTAAAACAATATCATAATCTTTTATTATATCCATTATATTATCTTTATTAATTTTGGTATTGTATGTTATTACCTTTACATCAGGATTTAAAGCCTCAACTGTTTTTTTGGCAGATATAACTTTAGGAGTTCCTACCCTCTCGGTATTATGTAATATCTGTCTCTGTAAATTTGAATAATCAACAACATCAAAATCAACAATTCCTATTGTTCCAACACCTGCAGCTGCTAAATAATATATAGATGGAGAGCCAAGTCCACCTGCTCCAATTACTAAGACCTTTGATTTTAATAGTTTTTCCTGACCTTTTCCACCAACTTCTGGAAGAATTATATGCCTACTGTATCTTTTAATCTGTTCTTCTGTAAACTGAAAAGACATTTAACCCGCCCCTGATATACTTAATTTATAGTCCCAATATAATAGCCTGTAGGTTTTTAAAATTCAATTTTATAAATCAAATTAAAATCTATTTTTAACTTCCTCATAAAGTTTACTTAAAAATTCTTCTTTAGTTATGTTTGTAAAATCTCTAACATTAGCTATTTTCATATTCTTTAAACCACAAGGGTTTATGTTCTCAAAAAATTTTTTATCAACATCATAATTTATTGAAAAGCCATAGTTTGTTATAAATTTTGAAACTTTAACACCTATAAATCCTATCTTCCCTTTATCTGTAAAAACTCCAATTAGACCATCTTGTCTGTATGCTTCTATTTTAAAAAATTTCAATGTTTTTATCATTATATCTTCTAAAGTCCATATATATTTTTTTAATGATAAATTGTAATCTTTGAGATTTATTATTGGATAAACTACAATCTGCCCAAATCCGTGAAATGTTATCCCTCCTCCCCTATCTAGCTTTAGTATAGGAGCTAAACTCTTTTTTGGTAAATCTTCTCTGTTTATCCGTTTTCCCAATGTATAAATGGGATAATGCTCAGTAATGATAATATAACTGTTTTTATCCCCTTTATACAGTTTCCTTTCTGTTAATTTTTCTTGTAGTTCTAAAAACTCCTTATATTTAGAAAGTCCTAAAAATATAAATTTAGTTCTCAACAACTTTTACATTTTCAGGTTTGATTTTAGCAAATTTTCTTTTCCCAACTTGTAAAACAAACTCTCTATCAAGTTTAACCTTGTAATTTATGTCAGATATTTTCTCACCGTCTATTCTTACAGCTCCAGATTTTATAAGTCTTCTTCCCTCACTTTTAGACGGAGCATAACCAATTTTAAGTATTAAATCAGGAAGTAAAATTTCATCTGAATTTACAACGATTTTAGGTTCTGGAATATTATCAGGCAACTGTTTTCTAGAAAAAACTTTTTCAAAGTGTTCTTTTGCCCTTTCAGCATCTTCTTTAGAATGAAATCTTTCAACTATATAAAATGCTAATTTCATCTTTATATCTTTTGGGTGTAATCTGTTTTTTTCAACTCCATCTTTCATTTCTTCTATTTCTTCCTCTGTTAAATCTGTAAGTAAAGCCCAGTAATCCCACATTAAGCTATCTGGAATAGACATTATTTTTCCAAACATTTCCTCTGGAGGCTCCTTTATACCGACATAATTTCCATATGATTTAGACATTTTTCTTTCTCCATCTAACCCAACTAAAAGAGGTAAAAGTATAGCTACCTGTGGTTTTTCTATTCCAAACTCTTTTTGTATATCTCTTCCTATTAGTATATTAAATCTTTGGTCTGAACCTCCTAACTCAACATCTGCTTTTAAAACTACACTGTCATATGCTTGTAAAAGTGGATATATAAACTCATGTATAGCTATTGGTCTATTTTCTTTAAATCTCTTTTTAAAGTCTTCCCTTTCAAGCATTCTTGCAACAGTATATTTAGCTGTAAGTTTTATTAGTTCCTCTGCATTCATTTTAGAAAACCATTCACTATTAAAAACAATCTCTGTTTTTTTAGGGTCTAATATCTTAAAAACTTGCTCTTTATATGTTTTTGCATTTTCTAAAACTTGTTCTTTGCTTAAGGGTGGTCTCGTTTTATCTTTCCCTGTAGGGTCTCCAATCATTGCTGTAAAATCACCTATTATAAAATAGACTTTATGTCCTAACTGTTGAAAAGTTCTCAATTTCTGAAGTAAGACTGTATGTCCTAAATGTAAATCTGGAGCTGTAGGGTCAAATCCTGCTTTAACTGTAAGTGGTCTTCCCTCTTTTAGCTTCTCTAATAACTCTTCTTCATTTATTATTTCTATAACTCCCTTTTTTATAATCTTTAGCTGTTCTTCAGGTGTAAGTTTTTTTTCCATTTAATCCTCCTTTAAAAATCTGCTTTAAATTTTCCTCTGATACTTTGATTTAAAATTACGCTTTTTTTACAAAAAACTAAATCTATTATAATTCTTACAAATTAGAAATTGGAAATTATTTATTTTAAAATTTATTGAAATTTTTAGCATTAAAGGGAATAAAAGTATGGATAGACTTTCTAAAGTAAAACCTTTTATAGTAATGGATGTTTTAAGAGATGCTTCTAAATATAAAGATACAATTCATTTTGAGATAGGAGAGCCTGATACAGAGCCACCTCCTAAAGTTTGGGAGTATATAGAGAAAGCAGTAAAAGAAAAACTTAACTATTATACTGAGGCACTTGGATTAATTGAGCTAAGGGAAAAGATAGCTAAATTTTACTGGGATAAATATAGAGTTGATATTTCTCCCTCTAGAATAGCTTTAACTGTTGGAACATCTGGAGCTTTTTTAGTTGCTTATCTGATACTTTTAAATAGTGGAGATAGGTTAGCATTAACAGACCCATCATATCCATGTTATAAAAATTTCAGTTATTTACTAAATATAGAACCTGTTTTTATACCTATTGATAAATCTACAAATTATCAGTTAACTGTAGATAAGCTTAAAGATTATAAAGATATAAAAGCTCTACAAATAACATCACCTTCAAATCCTATAGGAAATGTTTATAGTGGAGAAGTCTTAAAGAAATTAGTTGAATACTGTGAAGAAAACAGTATTTATTTTATATCTGATGAGATATATCACGGTTTAGTTTATGATGGAAAGGAGCATACCGCATTAGAATTTTCAGATAAAAGTATTGTTATAAATGGATTTTCCAAATATTTTAGTATGCCTGGCTTTAGATTGGGATGGATAATTTTACCTGAAGAGCTAATTAGAAAGGCAGAAATAGTATTGCAAAATGTATTTATATCTCCACCTACATTAAGCCAGTATGGAGCTTTAGGAGCCTTTGATTATAAGTATCTAGACAAAATAAAGAATTTATACAAAGAGAGAAGAGAATTCTTATATAGAGAGCTTTCTGAGATTTTTGATATAGATGCTAAACCTGAAGGAGCATTTTACATATGGGCTAATATAGAAAAATATTCTGATAACTCATTTAAATTTTCTAAAGAGATTTTAGAGAATATTCATGTAGCAATAACTCCGGGAGTTGATTTTGGAAGTAATAACACGGATAAATATATCAGATTTGCCTATACTCGTAATATAGAGCATTTGAGAGAGGGAGTTAATAGGCTGAAGGAGTATTTATTAAGAAAGTGATAATCTATCATGTAAATATTTTTACATTCCAGTTATAATGGATAGTTAGAACTCTAGTTAATAATGTTATAAAGAAGCATATTAATGTTGCTAAAGTTAATGAATAATTCACAAATATAATAAATCCTATACCTCCAATTAGGGAACACATAGCATAAAAATCTTCCTTTAAGACAGTTGGAGTTTTTTTCATCAGTATATCTGCTATTAATCCTCCTCCTGTCCCTGTTAATATCCCCAATACTATCACTCCAAAAGCTGTTGTATTGTATTTATAAGCTATTAAAACCCCTGTAGTTGTAAAAGCTGCTAATCCTATTGCATCTAAATAAAGTATTAACTT
>JALSPY010000047.1 GCA_026985705.1 Hydrogenothermaceae bacterium
ATTTTACTTCACAGATTTTTTAAACAGGCTCTACAATGTTGTTGACATATTTAATATAAAATCTAAAATTTAAGTTTATTATTTAATAATTACTATTAAAAAAACGAAAAGGGATATGTTGATACAAGGGTTAAAAGAAAAATTAGAGAACATAGAAAAAAAATTTATAACTGTTAAAGAGATATTAAAACCAGAAATTTTGGAAAAAGAGTTAGAGGATTTAGATTATGAAATGGGAAAACCAGACTTTTGGAGTGATACGAGAAAGGCTCAAGAAATATCAACTAAAAGAAATAGTATTGCTGAAAAATTAGAAAACTTAAGAAATATTGAGAATAGATTAAGTGAGATTAAAGATTTTTTAGAGCTTTTAGAGATAGAGTATGATGAAGAGACAAAAAAAGAGATAGAAAGAGAACTAAAGGAGGTTGAAAGGATCGTTAATGAGTTAGAACTGAGCTCTTTACTTTCTGAAGAGTATGACACAAAAAATGCCATCTTAACACTTCAAGCAGGCTCAGGAGGAGTTGAGGCTTGTGATTGGACAGAAATGCTATTAAGGATGTATTTAAGATGGGCTGAAAAAAAGGGTTTTCAGATTGAGATTGTAGATTATCAACCTGATGATGTCGCAGGAATAAAAAGTGCCACAGTTTTAATAAAAGGGTTATATGCATACGGTTATTTGAAAGGTGAACAAGGAGTTCACAGACTTGTCAGAATATCTCCATTTGATGCAAACAAAAGAAGACATACTTCTTTTGCCGCTGTATCTGTAATTCCAGATATAGGTAATGAAGTAAAAGTTGAGATAAAAGATGAAGATTTAAGGATAGATACATTCAGGGCATCTGGGGCAGGTGGTCAACACGTAAACACTACCGACAGTGCAGTTAGAATAGTTCATATTCCAACTGGAATAACTGTTGTATGTCAAAGTGAAAGGTCTCAAATACAGAACAGGGCAAAGGCAATGGAAATGCTTAAAGCTAAACTTTATCAGTATGAGCTACAGAAACAAAAAGAAAAACAGAAAGAGTTAGAAGGTGAAAAAAAAGAGATAGGTTGGGGAAATCAGATACGTTCTTACGTCTTCCAACCTTACCAACTTGTTAAAGATTTAAGGACAGGTTATGAAACAGGGAACGTTCAATCTGTAATGGACGGAAACATTGATGAATTTATTCAAAGTTATCTAAAGTGGAGAGCTAAGGAAAAAACAGATGAAAGATAAATTTACAATAACAATCCATGATATAAACGGCGTTAAACAGTACACGCTAAAACAGTTTTTTAAAAAAATCTTTATATTTTTAATCATTTTTATTTTACTTGCCTTTATTATTGGTGGTGGAACTATATGGTATCTATATAAGAGAGTTGATGAGTTGACCGAGTTAAGATATAAACTGGAAAGGGAAAATGAACTCCTTGTGAAGAAAAACAAAGAATTACAGGAAACTATAGCTAAGAAAGAGCAGGAATTGGGAGAACTAGTTGCTAAAATCAAAAATATAGAAGAAATGATGGGAATAAAAGAAGAACCAGTGATGGTTGCTTCCAAATCAAAGCCTAAACAGAAGGCTACCAAACTTTTATCTAAATTAGAAGTTGACATGAAAGTTAGAAACTATATGTTTAAACATATACCTAACGGAGCTCCAATTTATGGAAGGATTAGAATTACAAGTAGGTATGGTTATAGATTTCACCCTATTTTGAGAAGAAGGAAGTTTCACGCAGGTATAGATTTAGGGGCAAGATATGGACAACCAGTTGTGGCAACTGCAGATGGAATTGTAGAGTATGCTGGATGGAAATCAGGATACGGAAAAACAATTATTATTCAACATAATTTCGGTTTTAAATCAGTTTATGCACATCTAAGTTCAATAAAAGTTAGAGTTGGAAGATATGTAAAAAAAGGTCAAATAATAGGAAGAGCAGGAAATACAGGTAGAAGCACAGGAACCCATGTTCATTATGAAGTTAGATACTTGCAAAGACCTATAAATCCAATTTATTTTATTTATTGGAATAAGAAAAACTATAAAAGAATATTTAGAAAAGTGAGGGTTGTAAGATGGGCTTATTTGGTAAAAGTCATCAGCCGGAACTTCCGGTTGAAAGCACCAAAACAACAATAATCAGTGAAGGCTCTTTTATAAAGGGCGATTTAAAGTTCACTGGTTCTGTCCATGTTGATGGAGAGATAGAAGGGACTATTATATGTGAGCAAATTTTAACAATTGGTAAATCAGGAAAGATTTTAGGGACTATACAGGCTGATAAGTTAATAATAAGTGGTTTAGTTGAAGGAGAAGTTGATTGTAATGTTTTGGAAGTTTTAACAGGTGGAAAGTTTATTGGAGAAGCTCAATACAATGAGATAATGATAGAACATCAGGGAGCTGTAGAGGGAACATTAAAGGCTAAGAAAGGAAGAGAACCTTTAGCTAAGATTAAGAAAAAGGAAGGAGATAAGAAACTTCCAGAAGGAAACGGAAAACTAGGATTAATAGGGTAAAGGATGAAAGAAAGTATTATAGTTTTAGTGTCCGGAGGAATGGATAGTGCTACACTTCTATGGTTAGCAAAAAATAACTTTAGAAATGTTTATGCAATTTCCTTTAAATATGGACAGAAACACAGTATAGAGTTAGATTTTGCTAAAAGATTAGTAGAGAGTGCTGGTGTAAAAAAACACTTTATTGTTGAAATTCCACATCTAAAAGAGCTAAAGGGAAGTGCTTTAACAGATGAGGATATAAATATCCCCGCTGAAGAATATCCTAAAAATGAGCCACCAATAACAACAGTTCCGATGAGAAATTTAACATTTCTATCTATTGCCGCCTCCTTCTGTGATATATATGAGATAGAAAATATAGGAATTGGTATTCATTCAGTTGATAGTCCATATCCAGACTGTAGAGGGGAGTTTGCATCTTCAGCAGAAGCAGCTATAAATGCAAGCTCAATAATGGTTGCTAAAAAGAAAAATAGAATAAAGGTTTACACTCCATTTCTGGGAATGACTAAAGCAGATGTTTTAAAGCTTGGTTTACAATTAAAAGTTCCTTATGAACTTACCTATTCCTGTTATAGAGGAAGTCTTCCTCCCTGTGGAACATGTGCTACCTGTAGGCAAAGAGAAGAGGCTTTTAAATCTTTAGGTATTGAAGACCCTTTAAAGAAACAAATAAATCATTAATTTTTCATTTTTACCTGTTAAAATATTTTTAGTTTAATTAATAAAGAAAATTATAAATAAATAATAAAAAATTTTAGGACTTAATGTAATGGGACTTAATATAAAAGGTATTACAATACCAGCCTTATTAATAAAGTTTGATGAAAACTTGTCCTTTGAAGATAATCTAAAGGAACTTGAAGAGAAGTTAAATTCTACATTTTTTAAATCCTCTGTCTCAATAGTTGATGTTGGCAATCTGGAGCTATCAGATAAAGAAAAAAGAATTTTAGAGGAAACTTTAAAAAAACACAACTCGGAGATTTTAAGTTATAAATTTAATAATAAAAAAAATAAGAAAAAAAATTTATCAAAATTTACAAAGAGTTTAAAAATAATAAATAAAACTGTCAGAAGCGGTCAGAAGATTGAGTATGAGGGTGATATCCTTATTCTAGGAGATGTTAATCCTGATGCTTACATAATAGCCGCAGGAAACATTATTGTGATGGGAGCTTTAAGGGGTATTGCACATGCAGGGGCAAATGGAGATGAAAATGCACAAATAATAGCTCTAAAATTGATACCACAACAGTTAAGAATAGCAGGTTATTACACTAGGTCTCCTGATGAGGAAAATAATAATGAGCCTAGCTATCCTGAAAGAGCGTATGTGGAAGACAATCAAATTTATATAGAAAAAATCTAATATTAGAGGTAAAGCTGTATGTCTGCAAGAGTTATAACAATAACATCTGGGAAGGGAGGAGTTGGTAAGACCACAATAACAGCAAATGTTTCAACAGCACTAGCTAAACTTGGAAAGAAAGTCTTGGCAATAGATGCAGATATAGGACTTAGAAATCTAGATATGATTTTAGGATTAGAAAATAGAATAGTTTATGACATAGTGGATGTTGTGGAGGGGAGAGTTTCTCCAGAGAAAGCTTTTGTAAAGGATAAAAGGGGATTACCATTATATCTTTTACCTGCAGCACAAACAAAGGATAAAGATGCGGTAAAACCTGAACAGATGATTGAAATTGTAGAAAGTATAAAAGATAAATTTGATTATATATTTATAGATTCTCCAGCTGGAATTGAAGGTGGTTTTAAAACCGCTTCTGCACCTGCAAAAGAGGTGATAGTTGTCACAAACCCAGAAGTTTCTGCAGTTAGGGATGCAGACAGAATAATAGGACTGTTAGAAGCGATGGAAAAGGAAGATATAAAACTAATTATAAACAGAATTAAGTTAAATCAAGTTAGAAAGGGAGAAATGCTTTCAGTTGAAGATATAGAAGAAATACTACATATTCCCAAAATTGGTATTATTCCGGATGATGAAAAGATGGTTGATTTTACAAATAAAGGTGAGCCTATAGTTCTTTATGATAACAAATATCCATCAGCTAGAGCTTTAAAAAATGTTGCTAAAAGGTTAGAAGGTGAAAATATACCTTTTACAGAGCTTCAAGAGAAAAAAGGTTTCTTTAGTTGGCTATTTAGGAGGTAACTAATGTCTTTTTGGGATTTATTTAAAAGAAAAAGTTCTTCAGAAGTAGCAAAGGAAAGACTTATGATGATATTAACCTATGAGAGAAAAGGATTACCACCTAATTTTCCTGAAAGACTAAAAAATGATTTAATAAGTGTATTTAAAAAATATCCACAGTTTGATGCTGAAAAGATTGAAGTTGAGATAAAGGAAGAAAATAAACTTGAGGAGTTATGGATAAGTATTCCTTTTATAAAGGGAAGATTTAATAATGATTAAAATAAAAAATAAAATCACAGTTGCACTTCCAAAAGGTAGACTTTTTGACCAAACTATAGATATTTTTTCAAAGGCTGGATTATTAAATAGACATATTTCGCAAAAAACTAGAAAACTAATCATTGAAAGTGAAAATTTTAGATTTCTAATTGTTAGAGCTAAAGATGTACCTACATATGTCCAATATGGAGTTGCAGATATAGGAGTTGCCGGTGATGATGTAATCTTAGAACAGGAGCCAGAGGTTTATATTCCACTAAACTTAAATATAGGTTTATGTAGTATAGCAGTAGCAGGTAAGCCGACAGATAAAAATAAGTATTTTTCTAATCCAACTTATCTAAAGATAGCCACAAAGTATCCTAAAATTACAAAAAAATTCTTTTCAGGGAAAGGTATTAGAGTTCAGATAATTGAGCTTTATGGCTCTGTTGAGTTGGCACCATTACTAGGTTTAGCAGACTTTATAGTTGATATAGTAGAGACTGGGAAGACATTAAAGGAAAATGGACTAGAGGTTATAGAATATATCAGATATTCATCTGCAAAGTTGTTAGTTAATAGAATTAGCTTTAAAACAAGAAATAAGGAAATTAAAAAGATTATTCATAATCTTGAAAGTTATCTAACTAAAATAGATTAAGAGAGGTATCAATGGAAAAAATTATTGATTTTCTGAGAAGCTTATCAGAGGAAATGGATTTTTACTTTTATTTAAACGAGGAAACTAAAGAGATTTGGGTAAGTGGTTATAACAACAATGTAAAATTTGATTTGCTGGTGAGACCTATAAAAAAAGTTTATATAAAGGTTATTTATGAAACTCCATTTAGAAGAATTCCTATACTTTTCTTAGATGAAGAAAAAGCATTGAAGAGACTACAAACTATCTTTAAATCTTTAGAAAATAAAGAAGAAGTATCAGACACTCAAAAGATGGAAGGTGAAAACATATTTGGTTTCAGTGGATACTCTATAGAGAGAGCAAGAAACAATTAAGCTAATTAGATTAATTATAAATAGTATTTACAAAAATTTGAATAGATAAAATCATATAATATAATTTTTATTAAATCCCTTCATAATCTGGAGGTAGTAAATAATGCTTAAGAAATTAGTAAAATTAACTGTTGCAAGTGTATTAGCTTTTTCTGTATCCTATGCAACACCAAAAAAATATCAATTTTTTGAGAATGACTATTACAATCACATAAATAATCCATATGAAAAAGCTAAGTATAAAGCTGTAATGGTTGATGACGGAGTTCCTAAACCGAAAATTCAAGATGAGATAGTTGAGTTAGCAATAGGATTTTTAGGGATAAAGTATAGATTTGGTGGAGAGACTGATAGAGGAATAGACTGTTCAGCTTTTGTTCAGAAGGTATATGCTTTAGCAGGAATACATCTTCCAAGAACTGCAAGACAACAGGCTAAATATGGTTTATTAGTCAGTAAGGAAGATTTACAACCGGGAGATTTACTTTTTTTCCAAACTTATGCTAGATATCCTTCACATGTAGGAATATACATAGGAGAAGGGAAAATGATACATGCCTCGTCTAGAGGTAGAAGGGTTGAGATTATAAGTATTAATCATCCTTTCTATATAAAAAGGTTTCTGTTCGCTAAAAGAATATTCCTGTATGACCCTGAAAAACTTTCAAAAGTATTAAAAAAGGAAGAAACAAATGCAAAAATTAACAATGAAAGGCTATAAAGCAACAACTATATGTGCAGTTAAAAGGGACGGTAAAACGGTTATAGCTGGAGATGGACAGGTTACTCTTGGGCATACTGTTATAAAGGGAACTGCAAGAAAAGTCAGAAGAATTTATAACGGTAAAGTAATCGTTGGATTTGCTGGAGCAGCAGCTGATGGTATAGCTTTAATGGAAAGATTAGAAGAACAGTTAAAAAGAAATGGAGGCAATTTACAAAAGGCAGTTGTTGATTTAGCTAAAGCTTGGAGAATGGATAAATATTTAAGAAGACTTGAAGCTGTAATGATAGCTGCAGATAAAAATCATCTCTTTCTTGTTTCTGGAAACGGAGATGTTATAGAACCGGATGAACCCGTTTTAGCTATTGGCTCTGGAGGAGATTATGCTAGAAGTGCAGCACTAGCTTTATACAGAAATACAGATTTACCAGCAAGAAAAATTGTGGAAGAGGCTATGAAGATAGCAGGTGAGATATGTATATATACAAATCAAAATATAGTTATTGAGGAAATTTAATCTTCATAAAATTTAACAAATAAAGTAAAATATTAATTTGCTTAATTTATACAGGAGGTTTTTTTTTGTATAGGGAGTTAAAGATTATAACGGGGACTTCAAATATAAGTTTTGCTGAAAAAATCTCTGAATACTTAAATACTCCTCTAACAGATACTCTAGTTTCAAGGTTTAGTGATGGAGAGATAAGAGTTCAGATAAATGAAAATGTTAGAGGAAGTGATGTATTTGTAATACAGTCCCTATGTTATCCTGCAAATGACAATATAATGGAGCTTTTACTTCTTTTAGATGCTTTAAAGAGATCTTCAGCTCACAGAATAACTGCTGTAATACCTTATTTTGCTTATGCTAGACAGGATAGAAAGGATAAACCTAGAGTTCCAATATCAGCAAAGTTATTGGCAGATTTAATACAAAAAGCAGGAGCTCATAGGGTTTTAACTGTTGACTTACACTCAGCACAGATACAAGGATTTTTTGACTGTCCAGTTGATAACCTTTACGCCTTACCTGTTATATACAAATATTTAGAGGAAAAAGGTTTAGATGATGTAGTTGTTGTTTCTCCAGATGCTGGAGGAGTTGAGAGAGCGAGGGTTTTAGCTAATAAATTAAAAGCTGGATTAGCAATAATATACAAAAGAAGACCTGCTCCAAATGTAGTTGAAACTTTAGATGTAATAGGTGATATAAAAGGTAAAAATGCAATAATCATAGATGATATGATTGATACTGCAGGAACTATAGTATCTGCATCTAAAATGTTAATAGAAAAAGGTGCAAAGTCTGTAATTGCCGCTTGCACACATCCTATTTTCTCTGGACCGGCTATAGACAGACTTAAAAACTCACCTATAGAGGAAGTTATTGCAACGGATACTATTCCAACAGATAACAAAAAATTTGAAAAATTGACTATACTGTCTATTGCAAACTTAGTAGGTGAAGCAATAAGAAGAATAAACATAGAAAGCTCTGTAAGTTCACTATTTACATAGAGGATAAAAAACTTCAGAAGGAGGTTATACAGCAAAATGATACAAAGAATAGAGTGGAAAGCATTACCTAGGACGGTAGGTAAAAAAAGTGAAGTAAAGGAGTATAGAAGAAAAGGTTATATTCCTGTTGAAGTTTACGGTAAGGGAAAAGAAAATGCTCACGCTTATATTTATTGGAAAGATTTAGAAAACAGACCAAGTGGAATGTTTTTAATAGACCTAAAAATAGAAGGGGAAGAAGAACCTAGAATTTGTGTTTTAAAGGATATTCAGTATAACTATTTAGGAGACCAACCTATCCATGTAGATTTATACGAGGTAACTTTTGGAGTAGAGTTTGATGTTGATGTTCCAGTTGAGTTGGTAGGAAGACCTAAAGGATTAGAGTTAGGTGGTGTTTTAGAACAACATTTACATACTATTACAATTAGAACTCTTCCAAGAAAAATACCTGATAAGATAGAAGTAGATGTTTCTAATCTTGGATTAGGTGATGTTCTGTATGTTAAAGATATAACACCTCCACCAGATGTGAAGATTATAGAAAATCCTGATGAGGTTGTTGCAGTTGTAATTGAGCCTGAAGAAACAGGTGTTGAAGAGGAAACAACTGAAGAAACAACAGAGTAATTAGATGATTAAAGCATTAATAGGTTTAGGTAATCCCGGTAAGGAGTATGAAAAAACTCGCCACAATGTCGGCTTTATGGTAGCTGACCTTGTGGCATCTACTTTAAAATGTGGGAAAAAGTATAAGGAAAAATGTTTTTCCCATATAATAGAGTGTTTAGACCATGATTTATTAATTGTTAAACCTCAAACTTATATGAATAACAGTGGGGTTGCAGCTAAAAATCTACTAGATGATTATGGATTAAAACCTTCTGAAATTCTTGTAGTTTATGACGATTTGGATTTACCATTAGGAACATTAAGACTAAAAAAGAAAGGTTCAAGTGGTGGACATAGAGGTATTAAATCAATTATTGAAAGTATAAAAACAGATGAGTTTCCTAGATTGAAGATAGGTATAGGGAGACCTGCAAATAAAAAGGATGTTGTTAATTATGTATTATCTCCCTTTTCTAAAGAAGAAAGGTTCATTTTAGAGAAAGTTTTATCTTCTGCAACAGAATGTATTATAAATGTGTTAAAATATGGCATTGACAGAGCAATAGGACAGTGTAATAAAAAGATTATTTAACTCCTTGCTTCCTGTATTATATAGAAGGTTTTTTACAAGCTTTCTATATAATGACAGGAGGCTGATAAATTCAACCAAAAGGAGGTAAAGAATGAGAGATTATGAGTTAGTTGTAGTTTTTAAGCCTACATTTACAGAGGCTGAACTAAAAGAAAATTTAGAGCAGGTTAAGAATTTCATTACTTCTAACGGTGGTGAAATTTATAACATTACAGATTGGGGAAGAAGAGAGTTAGCTTATCCTATCCAAAAGTTTAATACTGCATACTACTATATAATTAACTACAGAACAGATAACAATCAATTACCACCTAAATTAGAGTATAACTTAAGAATTAATGAGGATATCATCAGATTTTTAAACTTCAGAATTAAGAGTAAAAAGGATAATAAAAACTCCAATTCTGCAAAAGTAAATCAAGAAGCTTAATCTAAGTTATTTAATTAATTTTCTTAAGGAGATAAGATGCTAAATAAAGTTTTATTAATTGGAAGACTTACTAGAGACCCTGAGGTTAGGTTTTTCCCTTCTGGAACTCAGATAACTACATTTTCATTAGCTTACAATAGAAATTATAAAGTTAAAGATACTGGAGAGTGGAGAGAAGAACCCCATTACTTTGATATAGAGACATACGGACAGTTAGCAGAAAGGTTGGCTAGAAATTTATCTAAAGGTTATCAGGTTTTAGTTGAAGGTAGATTAGCTCAACAGAGATGGGAAAACTCTGCAGGTGAAAAGAGGTCAAAAATAGTTATTATTGCTGAGAGGGTGGTTTTATTGTCTAAACCTATGGGAATGGAAGATAAATCTAGCTTAGAGGATGACGATATGGCTATACCAAATAATGAAACTGAAGATTTAACAACTGATGATGATATACCATTTTAAAGGAAATAAATAGAGGAGGTAAGATATAGATGAGTAATCAACAGCAAACTAATACAACTACTCAAAACAAACCATTTTTTCAAAAGAGAAAAAAATACTGTAAATTCTGTGCAGATAAAAAAGAGCCTGATTATAAGGATGTTGAGTATTTAAGACAGTTTATCTCTGAAAGGGGAAAAATTATACCTAGGAGAATTTCTGGGACATGTGGAAAACATCAGAGAAAGTTAACTGTAGAGATTAAAAAGGCTAGACAGTTAGCACTACTTCCATATGTGATAATCTAAAATTCAATAAGAAGGAGGTAAATTATGGCTAATGTTAAGGTGATATTGACTAAAGATGTAGAAGGTTGGGGAACTATTGGTGATATTATAGATGTAAAGAGAGGTTTTGCAAGAAACTATCTAATACCTAAGGGATACGCTTTAGAAGCAACTGAAAATAATATAAGACATGTTCAAGAAATATTAAGGCAGAAGAGAAGAAAATTAGAGAGAGAAAAGGCTAAAGCTGAGGAGTTATTCAAAAAGTTAGACGGTTTAGAAATAGAAATAGCTAGAGCTGTAGGGACAACAGGAAAGTTATTTGGCTCTGTGAACACTGCTGATATAGTGGAGGCTTTAAAGGAAAAGGGTATAGAAGTTGATAAGAAAAAAATAATGTTAAGAAGTCCAATCAGAAATATTGGAGCATTCAATATAAAGGTTAGATTACATCCTGAAATTACTGCTACTATAAAGGTTCATGTAATTCCTGAAAATGTTTAGTTTTACAGATTTTTACATTTTTTCTTTAAAATAAAAGTAAGGAGGATGTAGGTATGGCTGTTTGTCAAGTGTGTGGGAAAAAGACAGCTCATGGAAATAGGGTTGCTCACTCAGCAACAACTACTAAAAGAGTTTGGAAGCCTAATGTTCAAAGGGTTAGAGTTGTTTTACCTGATGGCTCAACAAAAAGAATATATGTTTGTGCCAAATGTCTAAAGGCAGGTAAGGTAAGAAAAGCAGTAAGGTAAGCTATGGAATATAGAAATCACAAGAAAAATTTGAATAATTTTCTGATTAATGAGTTAAGGAAAGAGGATGCATGGAGATTATTTAAGATAATAGGTGATTTTGTTGACGGGTTTGAGGTTTTACCTCAATTTATACCAGCAGTAGTTTTTTATGGCTCGGCACGGGTTAAAGAAGGAGATAAATATTACGAAGCAGCTAGAGAATTAGCAAAAAGATTAGTAAAAAAAGGGTTCTCCATTATAACAGGCGGAGGACCCGGTATTATGGAAGCAGGTAATAGAGGAGCTAAAGAGGGTGGAGGAAAATCTATAGGTTTAAATATAACTCTTCCTATGGAGCAAAAACCTAATCCGTATGCTACCACAACATTAAACTTCAGATATTTCTTTGTTAGAAAAACTATGTTTAATAAATATGCTTCGGCCTATGTTTTATTTCCCGGAGGATACGGAACACTTGATGAATTAACAGAAACATTGGTATTAATACAGACTAAAAAGCTTCGTCCATTCCCAATTATACTTTACGGCTCTGAATATTGGAATGGTTTAGTTGATTGGATAAAAAAAGAGGTTTTAAGTAGAAATTATATAGATAAAGAAGACTTAAATCTATTGAATTTATCTGATGACATAGATGAAATAATTAACATTATCTTAGAAAATAATATCTGTAATAGTGGTGGAGAAGTTCTCTAAATTAAAGGATAAAATCAAAAATCTAAAAAAGTTAGGTGAAGGATGGAGGGGGGCAGTTTATAAAGGTGAATTTAACTCAAAAGTTCTAACATTTAAAATCCCTAAAAATTCTTCCCTTATACATTTAATAAGAAAAGAAAGTGAGATTTTAAAGAAAATTAATCCATACGGCATTGGAGGAAAATTAGAGATAGTTGGAGAGGATTTTTTTGCTTATCAGTATATAGATGGAATTCATTTAAATGAGGTTATAAACAAAGATAACTACAAAAATTTAGTTTTACAGCTTTTTATACAGGGAAGAATTTTAGATAGGTTGGGAATAAGTAAAGATGAACTTCATAGACCATATAAAAATGTTTTAGTTGATAAGGACTTTAAAGTCCACTTGATAGATTTTGAAAGGGCAAAATTTACGGAATATCCCCAGAATATAACACAGCTAATCCAGTTTGTAATTACAGGTGGCAGTATTTTCTTTAAAAATATAGAAAAGGAAAAACTTATAGAGTTAGCTAAAATTTATAAAAAAACTCAAACTGAAAAAAATTTTGAGAAAATTTTAAATTATTTAAATTTAATATAAATGACGAAATGCATAATTAAGCAAATATAAATTAAAAGGTAAAAGAATGAAAAAAAATTTAATATTGGTTATATCTTTACTTTCAGTAAATTTTTCCTTCGGAGGAAATGAAGCGAACTCTATATCCGTTCCACTTCCTCCTGTTCCAGATACAACAAGTTTAGTTGTAAAACTGTTTTATTTAGTAATAGGAGCTATTTTTAGCTATTGGTTGTACTTTGCAATTAAAAACTATATAAAATATATTCTAATTGCTCTATCTATATACATGGTCTCTTTAATTCTTTTAGATTATTTTAATATTGTAAAACTTAATATTAAAAGTATAAAAGACTATATAAGTGAATTATTAGTAATAGTTCTATATTTCTATGGATTGATACAGTTCAAACTTTCATTTACCCTTGGAATTATACTAGGTTTACTTTATGCTTTACAGAAAGACAATAAAATTGATATTTTTCAATTAAAAAAAGGTGGAGGAGACAAAAAATAGTAATAAAAGTTTATAAGTATAATATATCTTCAAATCTAAAATCAATATTGACATACTATATATAGTAGCTTTATAAATATTAACACTATATATAGCATATGAGGTCAGAGAAATGTCCCAGTTTAAATTTATTGGAAAAACCTCTGTAAGAGATAATATCAGATTATCTGAAAATCCTAAATACCCAGTTTTTAAAGAGCTTTATGTTAAGCAAAAGAAGGCAGTTTGGTTTCCTGAGGAGTTGAACATTCAACAGGATATTCTTGACTATAAGTCTTTAACTTCTACAGAGAGAGAGCTTTTTGAAAGTGCAGTTGGATACTTTGCTTCATCTGAGCTTTTGGTTCAAAATGTTTTAGGTAATGGTTTCTTTCCAGTTTTAACAGACCCTTATGCAAAGATGAGTTTTTCAACTCAGATGTTTATGGAAAATATACATTCAGATTTCTTTGAGATTGTTTTAAACAGTTTTGAAATGGATAGAAAGAAAGTTTACAACATTACATTAGAGGACAAATTATTAAAGGAAAAACAGGAGATAATCATTAGGGCAGTTGACAGAATAACCTACGGAAAGGCTGACCCAGACACAACAGAAGGAAAAAAGCAAATCCTAACTGCAATACTACTTAATAACATTATTCAAGAGGGAATGTTTTTCTATTCAGCATTTGCCCATTTCTTTGCTATGAAAGACACAGGGAAGATGAAGAATGTTGTTTCTGGTGTTGAGTTAGTTTTAATAGATGAAAGTTTACATCTACAGAACGGTATAGAGGCAATAATAACAATTGCTGAAGAAAATCCTGAAATTGTTGAAGATGATAGATTTATAGATAACATAGCAGAAACTATAATAGATGCAGTAGAGTTAGAGTTAAACTATCTAAAGTCTAAATTTGGTGGAACAACTATATTTGGTGTTTCTTATAAAGAGCTAGAATTGTATATGAAATATATTGCAGATAGAAGACTAGAGGAGTTAGGATTAGAGCCACAATTTAATATTACAGAAAATCCTTTAAAGTTTTTACAAAAGGAGGATGTGAAAAAGTTAACTAACTTCTTTGAAGTTTCATCAACTGAGTATACTAACTTCTAATGACTTCAAAGAATTTAGATACTTAAGATGAAAATTTTAGAGATAGCAAAAGAGCTTACACCGAGAGGTTTAGGGGTAAAAGTTTCTAAAGACCCCTCTTTAAAAAAAGAGCTATTAGAAATAACAAACTTTCTACCTGAAGATGTTCCCCAATCTATAAGAATATGGTGTGTTAAAAATAGGATTTTATCAGAGGATAAGCTCCCTAAGTGTCCCGTCTGTGGAAATTTACCTGCATACTCTACAGGAAAATTTAGTAAATACTGCTCAAAGCGATGCTCACAACTTGATAAAGAAAAGTTTCTAAAAAAGTATGGTGTAGAGCACCATTTGAAAAGTGAAAATGTTAAGAAAAAAAGAAGAGAAACAGTTTTAAACAAGTATGGTGTTGATAACATTGGAAAAATTACAAGGGAGAAGGCAAAACAGACAACTATAAAAAGATACGGTGTTGATAACTACACTAAAACAGTAGAATACAGGCAAAAAAGAATAGAAACATCTTTAAAAAGATATGGTGTTTCTCATCCAATGCAGTATGAACCAATAAAATTGAAACAGAAAAAATCTTTGGAAGGTAAAAGAAAAGAGATATACGAAAAGGTAAAGAAAACTTTAGTTTTTAAGTATGGTGTTCCCTCTCCTATGTATATAAACTCTATCAAACAGAAAGTTTTGGAAGGGTATAAAAAGAAAGTATGGAGGAGATTAATTTTAAAACTTGATAAAAATGGTATTAAACCTCTTTTTGATTTTGATACATTTAGAAAAATATCTGTAAAAGATAGAAATAAGTATGAATTTTTATGTAAAAGCTGTAATACAAAATTTTTAGATCATTTGGATAATGGGCATATTCCTATTTGTCCAAACTGTTTTAAAAATATATCAAGTCCTGAAAGGATAATAATTTCCTTTCTTAAGGAAAATGGATTTTCTTTTGAAACCAACAATAGAGTTATAATAAAGCCCTTTGAAATAGATATATACATACCTAAAAATAAAATTGGTATTGAGGTAAACGGTATATATTTTCATACCTTTGAAAGGTTAATTGAAGAGAGAAATCTGACAGAAAAACAGGCTAAAAATTATCATAGGTTAAAGTGGATACTTGCAAATAAAAAGGACATAAGACTTATTCAGTTTTGGGATAATGAAATTTTAAGAAAGAAAAATGTTGTTTTTTCAATAATTGGTTCTGCTTTAGGTATAAATAAAAAGATATACGCTAGAGATTGTAATATAGTAGAGTTAGACGAAGATACAGCTTACAACTTTTTCTTGGAAAATCATATTGCAGATACTCCAGTAATAAGTAAAACATTTGCTCTTGTTTATGAAAATGAGATAGTAAGTGCCATATCTGTTGGAAAAGCCCGTTTCGGATTAAATGGATACGAAATTTATAGGTTTACAAACAAAAATGGAATAACTACAGTTGGAGGTTTAGGGAAGCTAGTTAAACATGTTGTAAATAGTTTAAATATAAAAGTATTGTTTTCCTATGTAGACCTTAGAATTTTTAATGGAAAAAGCCTTGAGAAATTAGGATTTAAATTAGTTAAAATAACTAGTCCAGACTACTTTTATACAAAGGATTTTATCAACCTTATTCCTAGAGAAAGATTTATGAAACAAAAGACAGGAGTAAATGAAAGAGAATATGTAGAAAAATATGGTTATAAAAAGATATTTGGTGTTGGACATGCTTTGTATAAAAAGGAATTTTAACTAAAAAATTTAAAAACTCTTTAAAAGATTTATTAATTTATCCATATCTTCTTTTGAATGTTTGTAAGAGACAGTTATTCTTAATCTAGAAGTTCCCTTTGGAACGGTAGGCGGTCTTATAGCCTGAACAAAAACAGAATGTTTATAAAGATTATCTCTTAAATCCAAAGCTTTCTTTTCATTACCCAGAATGTATGTGATTATAGGTGTCCCAAAGTATCTTATATCAATTCCTACATCCTTT
>JALSPY010000048.1 GCA_026985705.1 Hydrogenothermaceae bacterium
ATCCTTACGATTATCAGCATAAAGATTGTCAATATCATCCACCGACTAAACTTCACTTTATAGATGAGAAAGGAAATATTCATTTAATACCTTTTGTGTATAAGTATGAAAAATTAAGTCCTACTTTACCTATATACAGGGAAGTTAAAACAGAAAAGTATAGACTAAAATTTTTTGTTAAAGGAGAAACACATTATCTATTTGGATTATTTAAAACAGATATACACCTTTTCGGCGTTGATAAGGGAGGAAAAATATTTTTACTTGGGACAGATAAGTTAGGAAGGGATATTTTTTCTAGAATACTATACGGAGGTAGAATATCTCTATCTATAGGATTAGTTGGAGTTTTTATATCATTTACCATAGGAGCTTTAATCGGTGGTATTTCAGGATATTTCGGGGGAATTACCGACAATGTCCTAATGAGACTTTCAGAAGTTATAATGTCTTTTCCGGGATTTTATCTTATATTAGCTCTTAGGGCAGTATTTCCAGCTGATATGTCTTCAGTGGAGTTATACTTTCTAATAGTTATAGTTTTATCATTTATAGGTTGGGCTGGATTAGCTAGAGTTATTAGAGGTATGGTTTTATCAATCAGAGAGAAAGAGTTTGTTATAGCTGCCAAATCCTATGGAGCTTCTCCCTTGAGGATTATTTTAAAACATATAATTCCTAACACATTTTCATTTTTATTAGTATCTGCTACATTATCAATCCCAGCCTATATATTAGGTGAAAGTGCATTATCAGTTTTAGGGTTAGGTATTCAAGAGCCTTACGCAAGTTGGGGAAATATGCTAGCTGATGCAAGAAGTATATCTGTTATATCAGAATACCCTTGGATATTATCATCTGGAGTTGCTATATTTATCACAATTTTAGCATTTAATATACTGGGAGATGCTCTAAGAGATGCGTTAGACCCAAACTTAAGAAAAAATCTCTAAGAGGAGTGTAAATATGTCTTTACTAGAAAAACAGATAAATGCAATAAAAGAAATATATAGAGAGTTAGATAAAGCCAAATCAAATATAAAGCCTGTTATCTTAGGAAAGTTTGCATTAACAGTTTACACACAGGGACTTTATCCCGCTTCCAATATATCTTTACTATTTCCCGACTTAGAGTTATTAAGAAAAATTCTTAAAGAGCTAGGTTATCAACATATAGGAAATGATTACTGGTTAAAAGATGATATAGCATTGGAGATAAGTAAAAATTTTGAGTTGATAGCTACAGGAAGATTTAATCAGGTTGAAGTTGATAATGAAATTATTAATGTTGTCTCTCTAGAAGATTTATTAGCTGATATGATGAACCAATGTTTAGAGGGAGATGATACTGTATGTGATTTAATAAAAATGTTGATAGCTTCATATAGAGATATGATAGATTTTCATTATTTATATACAGGTTTAAAAAATAAAAAGGCTGTTATAAAATTTAAGAAGTTAAAAAAAGAAATAGGATAGATGGATATGAATTTCAAATTGAAAAAATTTTTAATCTTATTAATACTATTAATTTTTTATAATTCTTATGCAGATAGCAAAAATTGTGATTTTTGCATACCTGAAGGTTCAGACTTTAAATGTGAGGAAATAAAAGAAGCTTTACAGTTTTTAAATAGTAAAATCAGAGCTGAAGTAAATGTCCCACCTTTGGAATGGGATTGTAAACTTGCACTGAGCTCTCAAAAATGGGCTGAAGTGTTAGCTGAAAAAGGGTATTTAGAGCATTCTAAACAGAGAATAGTAGGGGAAAATCTTTATATGTATTATTCTTCATATGGGAAAATTCCCTATCTCAAAGAAGCTATAGAAAGTTGGTATTCGGAAAAAAAGAATTTTGTATATGGCAAAAAGTATTGGTGTAAAGAAGGAACTATATGTGGACACTACACACAACTGGTATGGAAGGAAACTAAAAAGATAGGCTGTGGTAGAGCAGAGAAAAATAATAAAGTATTTATTGTATGTAGGTTTATACCTGCAGGAAACTTTATAGGAGAGCAGCCGTATTGATAAAATCAATCAGATTATTGATTGTTTTTCTTTCTATATTTTTTGTGTCATGTAATCGTATAGATACATCAACTCCAGATAGGATGTTATTAACTGCTTCTAAAGTCGGTAATATAGATTATGTTAAACTTGCAATAGCTAAAGGAGCTAATCTTAATGTGAAAGATGAAAATGGAAGTACTCCATTACACTGGGCTACATATTACGAATATACAGATATTTTAAAACTTCTACTGATGCAAGGAGCAAATCCCTATATAACTGACAACTACGGCTTAACTCCAATAGATGTTGCTAAATTTAATAAAAAGGAAAAGGCATTAAAGATATTCAAAGAATTTGGATATTTAAAAGATTAACCACTAAAAAATTTCCAATAAATGCTGATAAAATTCCCAAAATAGCTCCTGTTAAAACATCTATAGGAAAGTGAGCCCCCATATAAATCCTACCAAATGCAATTAAAAATGCATATATGGAAAAGATAAGAATAATTAAAGGAGTTCCATAGAAAGTAATCACCCCTAAAATTGTAAATGCTAGAGCAGTATCAGCAGAAGGAAAGCTTTTAAGAGAAACAGGCTCAAGTAAAAATACATTATCAAGTAGTTTAACTGGTCTTTGATGTCTAAATGTATACTTTAAGACAGGCATCATTATACCTGTTAATAGTAGAGATACCATTAGATGTATAACTGCTTTTTTACCTCCCTCAAGATAAAAAATAGGTAAAAATATAGGTATTGAATAGGATTTTCCCATTAAATAGAAGTATTTATAAAATTTATCTAAAAATATATTTCTTTTAGAGTTTATTAAATAGAAAAGTTTAATGTTCCATTTTATCTTTAACTGCCAGTTGTTTGGGATAAGACTTTTTTTAGCCATTTACCACCTCAAAAATATTTGTTATTCCTACAGGTCTAAATCCAAAGAAAATATTCCCAATTTTAAAATCGTACTCATAAATTTCAAGATGATAGCTTCCCTCTTCATTTAAAAGATATGAAAAGCTGTTTTTATCTGTAATTAATACTGGCTTGTTGTTCCTTTTTAAAATTTTTATAGATTTAATCTCTTTTGTTAGAACATCACAGTTTATATAACTATTTTTAGGAATTTTATCCTCATTAAGATAGATATTTTTATCTTTTTCTATCCAGATTAAAGCTTCATATTTATTTAGAAATATAAAGTTATTTCCTTTTTTTAACTCCTCTAAAATCTCTTCTTTCCTCTTTAAAATTTTTTTTGAGTAAACTTTGTTTAAAACCCATTTAAAACCACTAATATAAGAAGGAATTAAAACACCATTAGTATGCTCCTGATAAACAAATTTAACATGGTGGTCTAATCCACCGATTATCTTTAATCCTTTTGCCCTCTGATAGTATAACTCTACCCATTTTTCTAAAGGTAATAAACTATTCCATTTTCTATATGGATTTTTTGTAAAAGGTAATAAGAAGAGATTTTTTAACACAGTTAATATTGAAAGGCTTTTTTTCCAAACAATAGCATCTTTGACATTTATAAGCTCATAAAGATAATCCTTTTTAAACTCTCCTTTCCATCTGTAGTGTTCAAATTCATAGTTATTCGGGTGAGATATAACAGGTAGTTTATTATCAAGTAGGAGAAGTCTTCCTTCCTCTGTATTGATTTCTACTCCAGCTGATATATTTTCAGTTTCAAAATATTTAAAATCTGTATTATCGTGGTCTGTTATAAAAACAAAATCTATACTGTTAACCTCCATAGCCTTTTTTATATCGGAAGGTTTGCCTAAAGAATCAAATGAAAACTGTGTATGTATATGAATAATAACATTATAGTAATTAAGAGATTGAGCTTTGCCTTTCACATTTGGTATCAAGTTTTTTTCTAAAAGCTTCAACTTTCTTACAGGTCTAAAATCCATAAACGATATAAAAACAAGGATAAAAACTAAAATAACAAATATATACAACATTAGTTTTATCCTCTTAATCAGAATATTTAAACTAGATTAGTATATAAGAGAAGGAATATTTTTCTTATGAAGATACAAAGAAAAGATATTTGAAAGAAACTATTTATATTTTAGTATCAGAGCAGTTAAGTAATGAAGTCCCAGATATGTTAAACGACGAAAATATCAAAGCTGAAAATATTGTTTATAAAGGTTATATAAAAGGATATATAAATTGACAAAAATGTAAATTATCTTATTCCTCAATTTATATTGACAAATTACAAAAATGTAAAAAATTCTAAAATTTAAATGGC
>JALSPY010000049.1 GCA_026985705.1 Hydrogenothermaceae bacterium
AGTATAACAATGAATAAAAGAAGATTAATATTTTATTCTGTTTCTATTTTTTTTATATCTTTATTTATATTTGCCTCAAATATATGGGGACTGTCCATATACTCCCTTGATGAAGCTAAAAACTCTGAATGTGCAAGAGAGATGTTAGAAAGAGGGAATTTTATTGTCCCTACATTTAATTATCAGTTAAGAACAGATAAACCTCCTTTACACTACTACTTTATGATGTTTTCCTATAAACTTTTTGGAATAAATGAGTTCAGTGCCAGATTTTTCTCATCTGTATTTGGTGCTTTGACAGTTTTAATAACATTTCTTATATCTTACAGATATTTAGGTTTAAAAACTGCATTTCTATCATTTATAGTCTTAATTTCATCACTACATACTGCAATACAGTTTCATATGGCAGTGCCAGACCCTTATCTAATATTTTTTATAAATGGAAGTTTATTCTCATTTTTATATGGATTTACTGAGAGGAAGAAACTGTTTATATATCTTTTCTATATATTAATGGGTTTTGGAATACTATCAAAAGGACCAGTTGCAGTTGTTCTACCGTCAGTTATCGTATTCCTTTATCTAATTTTTACAAAAAATCTCAATGTTAAAAATCTAAAATTTTTATCTATTCCAAAAGGGTTGTTAATTCTATTACTTATAGCTTTACCATGGTATATTGCAGTTTATATTAAAACAGATGGAGTTTGGATTAAAGAGTTTATTTTTAAGCACAATATAAAAAGATTTTCCCAACCGTTAGAGGGACACGGTGGAGTATTCATTTTAACTTATATCTTTGTTTTAATTGGATTATTACCGTTTTCAATATTTTTTATTCAGGCTATAAAGAGAGCATTTGAAAATAGAAAAAACAGCTTAATTCTGTTTAGTTTAATATTTAGTATTACATATGTAATATTCTTTTCTCTGTCAAAAACAAAACTACCAAACTACACAGTTCCAGCTTATCCACCTTTAGCTATAATTTTAGCTTACTATTTATCAAAAATTGAGTTGTCGAAGAGATACTCATTAATCTTAAGTTTAGCTTTCTACTTGATAATAACCTTAGCTGTTCCAATGGCTTTATATTTTACAATAAGCAAGGAAAAAACAATATCAGATTTAAACTATCTATCATTTTATTTTTTCTTATGGTTTATAGGTGGAGTTATAGGATTAATCTTTATATTTAAAAGGGTAAGCTATCTTATATACCCATTATCTATATCATCCATCCTTCTAAGTCTACTCTTTTTCTTTCATATATTCCCTAAAGTTGATAATAGAAATCCTGTAAAACAGATTTTGCCATTAATAGATAAGAAGAAAAATATCTATTACTATGGTAGCTTTAATCCAGCGTTTGTTTTTTATATAAGAAAGAAAATTCCTCCTATCGAACTAAATGATATAGAAAGAAAAAGGGATTTCTACATCATAACCAGGAAAAGATTTTTAAAAACATTAAAAAAGTATCCAGATTTAAAAGTTTTAAGGGTATATAAAGATTTATTTGAAAAGCATTACTCCACATTGATTTATAAAAAGTAAATTAAACTTACCTAAATTTCCCGAAATTTTCCCAAATAATTCCCACATTCTATAAATATTAATTATTAAAGATGTGATAATTTTTAATTTGAAGGTTTTTTAATTATGACAATGTTAATTGTATTATTAATTTTATTATCTGCGTTAGTTTTAATAATGGCAAACTTTATATTAACTTATAATTCTCTATCAAGCTTAGATGAGAATATCTATTTAGAAATAGAAAAAATTAAAGATATTTTAAAAAAAGAGCTAGACCTAATAGATGAGTTTAACAAATATCTAAAGCTAGATTTTGATTTAATAGAGAATGCTTATGAATTAAAAGAAAAAGTGGAAACCACTCATGATATAGAAGATTTAACCAGATATAACTTAATTGTTGAAGCATTATTTAAAGAAATAGAAGGATTAATAGATATGGAAAATAAAGATAATGATACAGATATAAAGAAACTTCTACTTGTTAGAAATAGTCTAAAGACAAAGTTAAAAGAAAAAATATTGAACCTGAATGAATACATAAGTGAATATAATGAGATTTTAGACACATTTATGGGTAAATTAATAAAATCATTATCTGATTTCCAGAAAAAAGATTTTTATGAGGAGTTTTAAAGTTTACATAGTTTAGCTAACTCAAGTTTTTCTACAGGTATATCCTTCCCAACAACAAGATTTTTTAACTTTATAAAGTTTTGATTTTCATCTGTTATAAATATCTTCTTTATACTGTTTTCAGATTTCGGATGGTATATCTTCTTTAAAAATTCTGCAGTTGCTTTTGAGCTATCAACAATATTTAGCTCTGGATAGAGACTTTTTATAGTATTCTTTAGTAATGGATAATGGGTGCAACCTAGTATTAATGTATCTATTCCTTTAGCTACTAGCTCATCTAAATACTCTTTTACTACAATCTTAGCTATGTGGTTATCTATCATTCCCTCTTCAACAAGTGGAACAAATAAAGGACATGGTTTCTGATATATCTCTAAGCTGTGATTTTCTTTTAACAATAAATTTTTGTATGAATTACTTCTAATTGTTGCTAAAGTGCCTATAACTCCTATCTTTTTATTTTTTGTTTTTTCTAAAGCTGTCTTTACACCAGGAAGGACTACACCTATAACTGGAATGTTTAAATATTTCCTTAGAGCGGGTAAGGCGTAGGAGGAGGCGGTATTACAGGCTATAACTAAAACATCTATATTTAGACTTTTTAAATAATCACCACACTCTAAACTGTATCTTATAATTGTTTCCTTAGATTTATTTCCATAGGGAACTCTGGCAGTATCACCTAAATAGAATATATCAGTTTCAGGATACTCTTTAGCTATTTCCTTGAATACAGTTAAACCACCTACCCCAGAATCAAATATACCTATAGGCATCTAATTTTCCTCTAAATTAACCCTAGGGGCATCAGCCCATAACCATTCTAAATTGTAGTATTCCCTTAGCTCGGGAATAAACAGATTTACCATCACATCTCCATAATCTAAAACTATCCATCTACCTTCAGATAGCCCTTCAACATTCAAAGGTAGCTCACCTTTTTCTTTTAAATTCTTCAATATTTCATCCGCTATAGCTTGTGTATGCACAGGAACATCCCCTGAAGTTATAATTATATAGTCAGTTATAGGAGATAAACCTTTAACATTTAAAATAACTGTATTTTTACCCTTTTTTTCGGAAATTGAGTTATATATTAACCTTAATAAATCTTCTGTATTAATCTTTACCTCACCTCCAACAATAAACTTTTTGCCTGATGTTTAAATTTAGGGTTTTTAGCTAACTCTTTCAATATCTGAATAGCCTCTTTTTTCCCTTCCCTAATTCTGTTTAACAGCTTATCTAAATGTTTTTCATATAATTTTTTTCTATTCTGTAAAACTTTCTTTTCCTCTGGATTTTTAGCTTCTTTAATTTTTCTGTCTATTTCTTTTATCTTTTCATTTATTTCTTTTATCTCATCTTCATACTGATATCTAACTTTTAATAAATTTTTAGCCTTTAGAAATTTTATTCTATTTTTATCTACATAATCATTATACTCATCTAGTATATATTTATAATACCTTTCAGAGGAAAAATACTTTCCAAGTCTATTATATAGGTAAGCTATATTTTCATAATGTTTTATCTCCATATTTTTAACTTTTTTAATTATTTCTTCAGCCTTTTTTGTATATTTAGAGTTTGGATATTTAGAGACTAGCTCCTCTGCCTTTTCTAAAGCTTTTTCTGAGTATGTTAAATCTCTATCAGGGTCAGGAGAGACCTTTAGATAACTATCTGCAAGTTTATAAAGAACCTCTGGAACAAGTGGAGATGTAGGAAATAAAGATAAGAACTCCTCAAACTCAACTATAGCATCTACATAGTTTTCATCTTTGTAGTATATGTTAGCTAAGTAGTATCTTGCATACATTAACTCTTCTGTTGTTAATCCTTTAGCCTTGTATATAGCCTCTTTTAAATAATCTTTTGCGTCGTCATACTCACCTTTTTTATAAAGCTCTATTCCACGATAGTAAACTTTTTTATCTACAAAATATTCTGGTTTAGAACAGCTTGCTACTATCAGAAGCAAACCAACAAAAATTAACCAAACCTTTTTCATCACTTGTCCTAAAATTAGAATTTTATTTTCAATCTTATCATACAATCTTTCAAATATTTATTTACTTTTATTTTTAATAT
>JALSPY010000050.1 GCA_026985705.1 Hydrogenothermaceae bacterium
AATATAGCCTTGTTGATAGCTATCTTTATTTTTCTCTCTAGTTTTTTAAACAGGCTCTACAAGATGTTGACAAAAAATTTTTTATGCTTATATTATTAATCTGCTAGTTTAGGATTATTCAAATTAGAATATGGGGGCGATATGGGTTCGACGGGAACGGTAAAGCCGGGTAAGCAGGCCGGAGAAGGAAACTCCGCAAAAAACCAAAAAACAACAATTCCCGAACGTGAAGTCGCACTCGCTGCTTAATTAACGCAGCGACCCCCACCTAGACTTGCCTGTGGGTTTAGGATGGGGGACAGAAACACAGGCTAGGAGGATACCGAGGTCCCCATAGGTATCTTCCGAAAGTTTATGGGGATAGCCTGTGGATACCCTGCCTGTGGGGTCGCCACAGGTGAAAGACTAAACACAGGCTAAGCCTGTAGAAAGCCCGAGCTACAGCCGTTCTCGGACGGGGGTTCGATTCCCCCCGCCTCCACCAAATATAAATCAATTTAATTGTTATCTATTAGAAAATTTAGTTATTAATTATATTATCTTAGTTATCTGATTAAACTCATTTAAAATAATTTCTTAAATGTTTATTATAAAAGCTAGTAAAAAAATTTAGGAGGTTGTGAAATGCCAAAAGTTAATACTTACACAGATATTTCCCAGATTGATAAAGAAGCTAAAAGAGATTTTATAGACAGACATTCTCCATTTGTTTATGTTGAAGGAGAAGCTGTTAAAGGTGAAAAGTTAAAAGTAAAAGTTAGAGTTGGTAATGAGTATTCTCATCCAGATGATTTTGACCACTATATAGCTTACGTTCAACTTTGGGATGGAGATACATTACTTGGGCAGGCTACATTTACACCGGGAACTTTAGGAAATGAAAGAGGTCAAGTTGAAGTTGATTTCTATATTGTTCCTAAGAAAAACAAATTAAAACTCAATGCAATGAGCTACTGCACAAAGCATGGTTTATGGCAAAGTGATTATGTTGAAGTAGAAGTTAAAGAGCCAGTTTCTGCTTAATTCTTCTCTGCCCCTTTCTACAGGGGCATCAACTTAAAATCTATTCTCTCTTTAAAGTTTTAAGTTTTTAATTTAAATCTTTTTTTGAAATTGTCATTGAAATAAAAATTAAATTCGCATTTGGATAATAAATAAATCAAAACAAAAATCTAAATTAACTCCTTATAAATATCTATATATATATCTGGATATGTATTTTCTACAAAATTTATTACATTATTCATTATCTTTTCAGCTTGTTTTTTATCTGGAGCAACTAGCACTACAGCTATTTGAGACTTTTGCCATTTATCTAACTCTCCTATTTCAGAAACAGAAACATTAAATTTAGCCCTAACTTTTTCTTTAAAAGATTTTACAACCATTCTTTTTTCCTTTAATGAAGAAGAGTGGGGAATGAAAATATCAAAAACTATACTACCTATAATCATCTTAATTCCCCTACTTTGTAATTTATCTGTAATTCTTCAATATATATTCTATCAATGCTCCGTATCTTAAACCTCTATCAGAGATAATTACTTCATCTTTTTTAAACATCTCTAAAGCTGTATCAAAAATAAGAATACCTGCTGGTAAAACTTTTGCTCTTTTATCCTCTATTTGTGGATATTTTTGTCTTTCAATTGTAGGTATAGAAATGAGTTTCTTTAACCACTTTTGAATAGTATATCTGCTCAACTTTTCCCCGTGAACCTTTTTAGAGTTGTATGGGTATATATTTTTTTCTAAAGCCACTAAAGTAGTTATTGTTCCACCTAATCCAATTAAATACTCTGTATCCTTCATATAATCTAAAATTTTAGTTATCTCACCTTTTAGATAGTTTTTAAGATTTTCTATTTCTAGTTCTGTTGGTGGGTCATTTTTTAAAAATTCTTCTGTTAGGTTAACTATTCCAAAGGGTAAGGAGGTTGATTTTAAAAGCTTTATATTTCCTTTTTCCTTTATGCCATAGGCAAACTCTGTGCTACCACCTCCTTGGTCAATAACTGTAAATCTTCCCTCTATATCTAAACTGTAAGCTGTAGCTAAAAATGATAGGTAAGCTTCCCTATCTCCATCTATAAGCTGGACATCTATTCCCAATTCTTTTACTTTTTCTAGAAATTCCATTCCATTTTCAGCTATACGACAAGCCTCTGTTGCAAATCCTAATATTTTAGAAGCTTTATACTCCTTTGATATTGCTGTGTATTCCCTTAGAACTGCTAAAGTTTCCTCTATAGCCTCTCTTTCTAAATATTTGTGTTTTTTTACATTTCTTCCTAAAGCTGTAATTCTACCTATGGAGAGTATCTCATTTATAGATTTTATACTTTCTTCAATATTATCTTTTTTATGTATTCCGGCTATTAAAAGCCTTGTTGAGTATGTTCCTATGTCAATTATTGAGATTATTTCAACCATTAACTTACTCCCTAAAGATTTGACCTTCTAAAAATAGAACTTCAATTCCATTTTCTTTAAGAAAATCCATCGCCTTTTTTATTTCTTCATCCTTACCTATAAACTCCAATTCTAGCCATCCTATACTTTCTTGAACATTAGCTTTCCTTATATTTATTTCAATATTAAAACTTTTACAAACTTTGCTTAGAATAGGTTCTTTTATTTTATCTTCTGGATATATAAGCTTCAGCTTAACACTTTCCACGATACAACACCCTTATAGAAAGAATTTTAATATAAAATAATTTGCCATAATTTCTAGAAAAAATAAAAACCTTGGTATTATTTGAAGTAAATAAAGTCAGAGGTAGCTATGGAAAAAATTAGTTTTGAGTTTAAAAATATTGATGAAAAAGAGTTAAAAAATTTAGTGGAAAATTTAGTTAAATGTTTAAAGGGAAATGAGATTTTCTTATTAGTTGGTAATTTAGGAGCAGGAAAAACAACTTTTGTTAAACATCTTGTTTCATCCATAGATGAAGATTTAGAAGATGAGGTTAACTCTCCAACATTTGTGGTTATGAATGTTTATGAAAGTAAAAATTTCAATATTTATCATATAGATTTATACAGAGTAAAGGATTTTGATTTAACAGATATAGTTGGAAATGGAATGATTTTTATTGAATGGGCTAAAATAAAAGAGTTCGAAGGGATAAATTTACCTGTGATAACCGTAAATTTAGAGATAGGAGAAGATATAAATAAAAGAAATATAAAAATTGAAGTTTCTAATGGGGATTATCTAAAGAGATGTTTGGATAGTTTGGGAGATAGGAAATAAATCCCATCTCCCTTTATATATATTTATGGTTCTAAAATTTCTAAAACAGCCCTTTTATTCTGTTTTCTAGCTACTGCTGCCAACAGAGTTCTAATAGCTCTTGCTGTTCTTCCCTGTCTTCCTATAACCTTTCCTAAATCTTCAGGAGCTACTTTTAACTCAATAACAGTAGTTTTCTCTCCTTCAATTTCTCTAACTTCTACTCTCTCTGGATGGTCAACCAAAGATTTTGCCACAAACTCAACGAGTTCTTGAAGTTTTCCCATAGCAAATAACCTCCTTTACTAGTTTGGTAATTTGTTTTATTTATTTCTAAAAGATTTGCCTAACTCTGCCTCTATATCATATCCATACTGTCTTAGGATTTTTACAACCCTTTCAGTTGGTTGAGCACCTTTTTTTATCCATTCTTTAGCTTTCTCAACATTTATATTTCCTGTTTTTAAAATAGGGTCATAGGTTCCTATATAATCTATGAATTCACTTTCTCTAGGAGCTCTGCTATCCATTACCACCATTCTGAACACTGGATGTTTCTTTCTTCCTGCTCTGGACAATCTTATCTTTATCAAGCTTTTAACCTCCTTTAAAAGGGTAATTTTGGTAAATTCATTGGAAATTTCATTTTACCAGATTTTTTCATTTTTTTCATTAATTTCTTCATCTCTTTATACTGTTTTAAAACCTTGTTTACATCCATTATTGTAGTTCCACTTCCTCTAGCTATTCTTCTCTTCCTACTACCGTTGATTATATGAGGATTTTGTCTTTCTTCAGGTGTCATTGAGTTTATTATAGCTTCTATCTTTATAAGTTGCTTTTCATCAACTTTTAAATCTTTTATTTTACTTCCAATTCCCGGTATCATCTTTAAAACTTTTTCTAATGGACCTAGATTTCTAATCATTCTTAACTGCTCTCTTAAATCCTCAAGGGTAAATTCTGCATTCATTACCCTTTTAGCCATTTCTTGGGCTTTATCTTCGTCTATGGCTTTTTCCATCTTTTCAAT